>DATCFJ010000612.1:0-3877 GCA_036509605.1 Polyangiaceae bacterium
CCCTCGCTCAGTGAGAGCCCGACTTCGTGCGCAGTCTTTTCTGGAACGCTGACGAGAGTCGGGCGCGCGCTGAGCCAGCTCAACGCGTTCTCGGAGAACAAGCGATCACCGTATAGAGAAGAGTCGCTGTAGTTGCGGTCCCAGACCAAATTGGCCGCTCCCGCGATCACCACGCGCGGGCCGTATTTGGCGCTCGACCCGGGAGATTTGGGGAGCTCGGCCGCGACGGCCAAGGTGTACGCGCCGCGCGGAGCGTTCTCGATCGGGTCGTCCTTGTGGTTCGCGTCGAGCAACGGTCCCAGATCGCGCAAGCTGAGCGACTTGTCGCTCGAAGCCAGCAGCGGTTTGGCCGGCGAATTGGGCCGAATGCGCAGGCTTTGGCTACCGCTCACCAGCACCCTGGAATCGATCTTGACGCCTTCGCGTTCCAGGCCGCGCGTGACCTCGTGCTGCAGCGGAGTGGCGAAGAACACCTCCCCGGCGCCGCGTGGCAGACGCAACGCGGTGTCAGTCTCCAAAATGAAGTCTTGGCCGAAGTCGACGCCGATCAGTGCGCCGACTGATTCGAGCCCCGAGCGTTGCACGTGCTTATTTTCACCTATCACGGGCGGCACTAGCAGATACGCGCTGCCGCCCGCTTTGATGAAGTCGACGATGCGCGTCGCGGCGGACGGATCGACCTCGACGGCAGGCCCGGGCACCACGAGCAACGTGCATTCGCTCAGACTTGTGCCGGGCGCGCCAAGATCCAGCGCGCTGACCTCGAAGTTGCTCTTCTCCAAGCGATGCCGCACTTCGGCCAGGCCTTCGGGACCGACGTCGTCGATCGACAGCTCGCGGTGCCCGATGGCGAAGCAGGCCTTGGCTTTCGACTCCGAGAGCACATTGGCGATGCCTTCGGTGAGCGACTGCTCGAGGCGCGGCTGGGCTTTGCCGCTTTGGTCGTCGTAGTGCACTAGCTCTTCGCTGGTCACGAACCAGTGTTTGTCGCCGTGCGAGATCACGAGGCTCGCGTCGGTGACCACTCGGCCGTCTTCCGCGCGCCCCGTGAGCAGGCCGAGCTCTTTCTGAAGAACGGCAAATTCAGCCGGATTCTGATCCGGATCGACGAACTTCACGCTCAGCTTGCTGGTCTCCGCGCCATATTGGACCAGCATTTGACGCACGCTGACGCTGAGCGGGTCCGCGCGGCCCAAAAGCACCGTGACGGCGATGGGTTGGTCGAGCGCGTGCAGCGTTTTGAGTGTCGCCGGCGACAGCGTGTACAGTTTCTCCGCCGTCAGATCCCAACGCTTGTACCAGCGTGCGACGAGCACGTTGAGATTCACGGCCAAGAGCGCCGCGCCGAGCACGCCGAGCGCCGCAAAGGCCTTGAACGAGCGGGTGATGCCGCCGCCGTGCAGCGCGCTCGGCTTCTCGTTCGACGTGCTCATCCCCACCGCCACGAATCGACCACGCGCGTGGTCACGAATAGGCCCAGGGCCGTCACCGAGCCGTCGAACACGACTCGGCGCAAGTCCAAGATGCCCTTCGAGAAGTCCTCCATCTGCCCCATCATCGAGACGTGCGCGCAGATGTCGCGAAATGTGCCCGGGTCGAAGATGTACTCACCGACGCCCACGATGAACAAGCCGAACTCGACGAAGATCGTGAGCAGCAGTGCCACCAACTGACTCTTGGTCATGGCGCTCATCAGCGTGCCCACGCTCAAATATGCCGCGCCGATGCCGAGCAGGCCGAGGTAGCTGGAACCCACCACGCCCCAGTCCACCACCCCTGTTTTGCGCAGGATTACTACGTAAAGCAGGGTCGGCGCCCAGATCAGCGCGTAGGTCGTCAAGAGCGCGGCGTACTTGCCGAGCACCACGCTCGCGGCCGTGACCGGCGCGGTCAGCAGTGCCTCGATAGTGCCGCTGCGGCGCTCTTCAGCGAACACGCGCATGGTCAACGCCGGGCACACCAAGAGCAGCGTCATGAGCAAGAAAATCGACTCTTGCCCGAAGTAAGCCTGCAGCGGCCCAGTGTCGACCGACACCTCGGCCATGCTCGCAAAATGCGTGATGATCGAATAGAAAATCGCGCCCTGAAGCAGTAAGAACACCGTGAGCAGTACCCAAGCCAGCGGCGTGACCCACAGACTCAAGACTTCTCGGCGATAGATAGCTAGAAAGCCGTTCATGGCCGCACCACGCCCGCGCTTTCCGACTTGGCTTCCTGCTCGTGGCGCGTGAGCTCGCTAAAGACCTGCTCCAGCGAGGCCTTCTCGGGCACCAGCGCGTGGATACCGATCCCAGCACCGGTCAAGGCCTGCACTAGTGCCTCGGTGACGACCTCGGTATCGAGCGCCGCGTCGAACGAAAGGCGCAGCGTCCGTCGCTCCGGCGTTGCCTCGTCGGCCGCGGCGGAAATCACGGAAACCCCAGAAATCCCCGAGATTGCCGCTTCCGCTGCGGACTTCGGGTCGCGCACCCGCAGGCCGATCGCGCTCGACTTTTGCCGCGTGCGAAGCTCTTCGATCGTGCCTTCAGCAACCAGCCGTCCGCGGTCGATGACAATCGCGCGTTCGCAGGTGGCCTCGACCTCGGACAAGATGTGCGTCGAAAGCAGCACCGTGCGGTCGCTGCCCAAGTCTTTGACCAAGGCACGCACTTCGCGGATTTGGTTTGGATCGAGGCCGGCGGTCGGCTCATCCAAGATCAACAGCGGCGGATTGCTGACCAACGCGTCAGCCAATGCTACGCGCTGCCGGTACCCCTTGGACAGGTGTGCGATCACGGTGCCAGCCATGTGAGTCACCCCGGCGCGCTCCATAGCGCCGCCCACGGCGCCGATACGCTTCGCGCGCGGCACCTCTTTCAGGTGCGCGCGAAACGTCAGATATTCTTCGACGCGCATTTCCGGATATAGCGGCGCGCTTTCGGGCATGTACCCGAGCGAGCGGCGAGCCGCGAGCGGCGCCGTGGCAATGTCGTGCCCTGCGATGCGAACGCGGCCACTCGTGGCACCCAAGAAGCCGGCCAGCACACGGAGCGTCGTGCTCTTGCCAGCGCCGTTGGGGCCCAAAAACCCGACGATTTCGCCCTTCCCAACGGAGAACGACACGCCCTGCACTGCCAGGACCGTGCCGTAATCAAGGGTGAGCTCGGAGACCTGGATCACGCGCTAGCCGTGGCGTCCTCGGTCTCGTCGTCGTCGTCCGCAGCGCCCTCTTCTTCGAGGATGGCGCCGTGGCACTTCTTGAACTTCTTGCCCGAGCCGCAGGGACAAGCGTCGTTGCGCCCGATCTTCGGCGCAGGCGGGGCCGAGCGGCGTGCTTGTACGGGCAGGGGCGCGGCTTCCGGCGTCGCGTCGGAGTCGCCCGGGTGACGCAGGACCGCGGCTTCCAACTCGGCGCGGTGACGCGCTTCGGCTTCGGCCTCGATGGCTGCCAGCTCTTCTTGGCGGTGCACCTGCACCTCGAACAGCTTGGCCAGCACCGTGCTGGAGACCTTGGCCATCATATTCAAGAAGAGGTTGTAGCCCTCCTTCTTATATTCGTTCTTCGGGTCGAGCTGGCCGTAGCCGCGTAGCCCGATGCCGTCCCGCAAATGCTCCATGTTGGACAAGTGGTCGACCCACACTTCGTCGATGCTCTCGACATATGTATGGCGGAATGCGCGCAGCAACAAATCCGGCCCGATATCTTGCTCCTTGTCGAGGAACGCTTTCTCGCCCAGGCGATACAGCTCTTTGACCAGAAATTCAGCGTCACCGATCTCATCGATGCTCTTGTCCGGATCGACGCGGAAGTGGTCCTTGAAGCCTTGATGAATGCTCTTCCAGTCCCAATCCTCGGCTTGTTTGCCGGGCGGGCAGCTCTCCTCCACCATCGCGCCGA
>DATCFJ010000613.1:0-19647 GCA_036509605.1 Polyangiaceae bacterium
GCGCTGTAAATGGCCGGCGTTCGTCGCGTCAGCATTCAGCTCGAGCACGCGCGGAGCGCCCGACTTGAGGCACAAATCGGCAGTCTCGTGCTGTTGCGCAGAGGGCCGACCGAGCAAGCCGAGCTCTACTCCGCGAGTCGCACAAGCGATGGCTGTGGCGCGACCGATGCCCCGGCTTGCGCCGGTGATCAACACGCGTGTCACACGCCCCCTGGAGCTCGCCCAAGCGCGAGGGCGATCTCCGCTAGTGCGTCGCGGCCTGCGAGCGCGCCTGCGCGCGCGGAGCTGCGAACCAGCGCTGCGGTTTGCCGTTCGCCGCGAGCGCGCAAACAAGAGTGCTCGAGCACGAGCTCGCAATAGGCGCCGCGCGCCCCGGCATGTTGCATTAGTGCGGTGACGACGTGCTCGCCGATCGCCTCTTGTAGGGTGAGGCGCCGCGCAAAGGCGTCGACCAGCGCGGTTACGGTTCCGATGCCGAGTAGCGACGCCCCCGGCAGGTAGACGACGTGGGCGACCCCCAGCGCGGGCAACAAATGATGCGGGCAAACCGTGGCCACGCTGATTTCGCTGATGGCGACGGGGCCGCTCTTCGCGGACGCCGGCGCGTCGCACGAGCCTTTGGCAAGCAGATCCGCCACGTCGACGCGGTGACCGATGAGCAGGTCGTCCGTGAACGCCTCGGTCACTCGTTGCGGCGTCTCTGCGAGATCCGGGTGCTGCTCTGGGTCGAAGCCGAGCGCCTTCAGGAAATCGCGAATCCCGCGTGCTGCGGCTGCTCGGTCGACGGGCATTCGCTGGTTCTAGTTGAGAAGATGGCGGCGAACTTCCGCGGTGAGCGGGCGCCGACTCGGGAAGCCAGTCTCGAGGTCGTGATAGTAGCCGAGCGTGTCTTCGCCGTAGCGCCAGCACAGCCAAACCAGCTTTTCGCCGACGCGCCCGTAGAAATCCACCAGGCCGATTTGCGGGTCTTTGATCACGCCGCCGAGGCTTTGGACGCGGGCCCAACCGGCCTCGTAGCGCTCGATGCGTTTCTTGAGGTCGCGCTTGAGCTTCAGGACGTCCTTACGGTCGTCAGCGCCGGCTTCCAGCGAATCCGGAGAGGTGCCCGATAGGCGCGTGAGCTCGGCGAGGCCGTGCTCGATGTCGCTCTGCTCGCGCAGTTGATCGCCGACTAGGGTCGAGAGAGCCGGAATTAGCGCGTTGATTTCTGAGATCGTGAAGACGCGTTGTGTGTTCATGACCGAACTTCCGACAGCAAGGTTCGAGAAGCTTAGCATCCTTGGTCGGTCGTCAACAGGTTTCACCTGCGCTCCAGGACCGCCTAAGCCACGGCTATTTATTGGGCGTCAGCCTTGTGGCCAGAGGATGATGCCAAGCTTGGTCAGGAAGAAATCCGCGATCAGAATTGCGATCGAGATCACGACCACAGTGCGCGTGGTGCTGTTGCCGACGCCAGCGGTGCCTCCTTTGGTCGTCATGCCGAAGTGACAGCCGACGAGCGCGATGATCGCGCCGAAGAACGGCGTCTTCATAATGCCCGCCAAAAAGTCGCTCATGTTGACGGCACCGAGAGCGCTGCGAAAGAAAAATGCGGACGGGATGCCAAACTGCAGATCGGTGATCAGCATCGCGCCGGCAAAGCCGAGCACCAACGAGAACGCTGCTACGATCGGCAGCACGATTACAGAAGCCAGCAGCCGCGGCCAAACCAACTTCTTCAGTGGGTCCGCGCCCAGGGCGCGGATGGCGTCGATTTGCTCAGTGACCGACATGGCGCCGAGCTCCGCGGCCATGCCGGAGCCGATGCGGCCGCCGACGATCACGGCAGTTAGCGTGGGCGCGAGCTCGCGCGCAAAGCTGAGCGCGATCACCCGACCTACGTACTCCAGACCGCCGAACTTTTGCAGGCCAAAGGCGAACTGCACGGCCATCACCATGCCGATGAACACGCTGGTGACGACCACGATGCCTACTGAAGCAACGCCCAGGGACTCGAGCTGTTTGATGATCGCGCGCCCCTCGAAAGGCCGCCGAAAGCCAGCGCGAACGCTGCCGATCAGCATGTGCCACATCACTCCCACGTGCTCGAAAAACGCGAGCGACCGCTCGCTCTGACGCGCGATGAAGCTCGGCTCCGGGGGCGGCGGCATGAGGCTCGGCGTCATGCTCATGCGACCGGACGGCGGCTCGCCGGAGGCCTGCGGGTTACTGGGCGAGGAAGCGATCTCCATGCTTCACTCGATGGTCGAGAAGCCTTGCACGAAGCGCTCGAACTCCGGACGCGCGCCGCTTTCCGCTCCCGCGGCGGCGATGTACATGAAGTCGTACACACAGCCGTCCTTCTTCATCACGTACACCAAGTAGCGCTTTTTCACGCCGTCGAGGGCGGCGGTGAGCTCGGTCCTCAGAGCTTCTCGTCCGTCCAAGCTCAGGGTCTGTTGAGCGACGGGCGCTCGATCAGTGAACTCGAGAAACAGATGTTGAGTCAGCGAGCTGAGCGGCACGTCGTCGCCGTCGACTCCGCAGCGCCCGTTGAGCGCTACCGTCGCGTTGGCTGCGTCGTCGCGAAACGCGATTAGCGCGCCGTCGACGTCCACTGCGCGCCAGCTGCTCGGTACTTGCCCGACGCGAAAGCGCATCGCGCCGTCGTGGTACACGCGTCCGTCGAAGCCGGACGAAGCGCAGCCCCAGCTGCACGTACTAGCGAGGACAGCGAGAGCAACGCAAAACGCGCGCAAATGTGGGCGCCACGACATGGACTCGGCGACCTTAGCATTAACGCCCGGGCGCGGAATCCATGCCGTGACGAGATGCCGGGGCCGAAGCTTAGATTCGGGCTAAAGTGAGGCCGCGATGATTCCGATCAGCGACCAGAACCCGGTGCGAACCACGCCTTACGTGAACTATGCGCTGATCGTCCTGAACGTGCTCGCGTTCGCCTTGGAGTACTGGCTGATCGCGAACCGCGGGGACTCTTACGTCGTCGCCGGTTACGGCCTCGTTCCGACCCGCATTGCGGCTGACCCGTTGGGTGAGGTGTTCACGCTCTTTACCAGCATGTTCATGCACGGCGGCTTTGGGCACCTCGCCGGCAACATGCTGTTCCTGTGGATCTTCGGCGACAATGTGGAGGACGCGATCGGCCACCTCCGCTACGTCTTTTTCTACCTTTTGTGCGGGGTGTGCGCGGGCGCGGCTCAAGTGCTGACGAACTCGGCCAGCGTCGCGCCGGTCGTGGGTGCCTCCGGCGCGATCGCCGGCGTGATGGGCGCCTACTTGGTGCTGTACCCGCGCATTCCGGTGACCGTGTTCATGGGTTTCTTCTTCATGGTCTGGCCTGCCTGGGTGGTGATTGGGTTCTGGTTCCTGATGCAGGTCAGCGGCGGCTTGTCCGCGCTCGGCCTCGAGTCACCTGGTGGGGTGGCATTTTTCGAGCACATCGGTGGGTTTTTGGCCGGCGTGCTGGCAGTGCGCCCCGCGATGATCGGACGCGAAAAGGTGCCCGTCTCGCTGTTTACCAGCTTTCGTCACGTTCGCTCCGGCGGTCGCTACGGCCTACCGCCACCGCCCGGCGGATCAGGCCTGCCTGGCCCCGGTCCGGGTCGCTGGGATTCCTGGCGTTAAAGGTTTCCGGCCCGTCCTTCGTAGGTACAATCGAAGAATTCATGGCTTCGTTCCCGCGGCTTTACAACACCCTGACGCGCAACACCGAGGAGCTGTCTCCGAAAGGTGATCGGGTGCGGATCTACTGTTGTGGTCCTACCGTCTACGACGTTCCGCACGCGGGTCACGCGCGCGCCGCGCTGGCGCCAGACCTGCTCGTGCGCCGCCTGCGCAACCAGGGTCACGAAGTCACCTACGTGCGCAACATCACGGACGTAGACGACAAGATCCTGGCTCGAGCGCAACAAAACGGCGAAGAACCGCTAGAGCTGTCTCGGCGCATGGCGCTCGTCTATCAAGAGCAAATGCGTGAAGTGGGCTGCCTGGAGCCCGATCACGAGCCGCGCGTCAGCGACAACTTGCCGCAAATCTTCGAGCTCGTCTCCAAGCTACTGAAAAACGGCAGCGCTTATGCGATCGAGCCCGAGCCGGGTCGCAAGGACGTCTACTTCTCGGTCCGCTCCTTCGCGGAGTACGGCAAGCTGTCGCGCCGTCGCATCGACGACCTGGTGTCGGGTGCGCGCGTCGAAAAGGATAGCGACAAGCACGATCCACTGGATTTCGCGCTCTGGAAGAGCTGCGCGAGCGATGAGTGGGGCTGGGAAAGCCCTTGGGGTCGCGGCCGCCCTGGCTGGCACATCGAGTGCTCCGCCATGTGCAGTCATTATTTGGGTCACGGCTTCGACGTGCATGCCGGCGGGATGGATCTGATTTTCCCGCACCACGAAAACGAAGTCGCGCAGAGCGAGGCCGCGCATCCGGGGGAAGGGCCGTTGGCCAAGCTTTGGATGCACAACGGCTTCGTCAACGTCGACAAAGAGAAGATGAGCAAATCGCTCGGCAATTTCGTCACCGTGCGAGACGTGCTCGAGCGCAACGACGCGGAAGGGTTTCGCTGGTTTTTATTGGGAGCGCAGTACCGCGGGCCGCTGCAATTCGATACCGAGCAGCTCGACTCGGGGCGCGTCGTGTTTCCCGGCGTGGACGAAGCCGAGCGGCGTGTCGACTACATCTACGGTGCGTTGCAACGTCTGCGCGAGCTGGTCTCCGCGGGCTTGACCGCGCCTGGCAAGCTGCCGGCGGAGCTCGTGCCGTTCCGCGAACGGATTCAAAAGGCCGAGGCCGCAGCTGAGGCCGCCCTCGACGATGATCTGAATACGCCCGTCGCTCTGGCCGCCCTTGGCGAAATGGCTCAGAGCGCCAACGAGGTCTGCGATCTGGCCAAGAAGCGCAAGAAAGATTCTGCCTTTCAAGGCGCTTCCAGCGTGTTCGCTCGCACCGCATTGATCGCCATCGGCAAGCTCGGTCGAGACCTCGGACTGCTTCACGCCACGCCGGAGGAGTACTTTCAGCGTGTGCAGGCACGCCGCATGACGCTTCGCGGGCTGACCTCGGCCAGCATCGAGGCCAAGGTCATTGGCCGCGCCGAAGCCAGGAAGAACAAAGACTTCGCTGCGGGCGACGCGATTCGCGACGAGCTACTCGCGCTGGGCGTCACGCTCTGCGACACGCCCACCGCTACCGAGTGGTCGATCGCGCAATAGCGCTCAAACCCCAATAAACAATCGGTGCGCGAAGTTTCGCTCGAGCTTCGCGCGCAGGACCTTGTCCGCTGCGGTCTCGATGTCGTACTCGACGCGCTTGAACTCGAAGCGTTTGCGCTCTGAATCGTACAGCGTGTAGCTGGCGCGGTTGTCGTAGTCGCGGGGTTGGCCCACCGAGCCGACGCTGACGATGTATTTACGATCGGGCTGCAAATCGAAGTCTATCGGTGGCAGCTCTTCGACGGTGTTCTTGGTGAGCGCGAACACTTTGCACAGGTGGGAGTGCCCGATCAGCGTGATGTGCCCAAGCTCCTCATAAATCGGTAAACACTCGCGCGCTTGCTCAGGCGCAAAGATGTACTCGAACTCCTCCAGCCGAACAGGCGAGCCGTGGCACAGATGCACGCCGATTTCATCGAACTTGATTTGATACGGAAGGCCCTTGAGCCACTGCATGTTCTCGTCGGAGAGCATCTGTGCGTGGGTGTCGAGCGCGTGGCGCGCGGCCTCGTAGTAGTACGAGTAGTCCATGCGACCGGCGACGGCCGCGTCGTGGTTGCCGAGGATCGTCGCTTCTACCAAACCGCGCACGATGTCCGCGCACTCGTTCGGCGAGCCGCCGTAACCGACGGTGTCCCCGAGGCAGTAGTACTTGTCGATCTCCTCCCGTTTGAAAGCTTCGACGACGGCACTCAACGCTTCGTAGTTGGCGTGGATGTCGCTCAGGATGCCGAGTCGCATGGGAGACTTTTGAGGGTAACACGGTCCCCACGGAAGGTAAGACCGCGTGTTTGCCCTTTGGGGTCGGTAGTCTCCCGGCCTTCCGGCGCAAGCGGAACCTTGCCGCAAAATGCTGGTAATTTTCGGTCGTTCCCTGCGCGGGACAGTCTTTTATGGCATCGCTCCCTTGATTCGGGCATGCCCCGGAGCCCGCCTCGGGTCTCCGTCCCCGGCCGCCCCGAAACGAGCACAGCGCGATGACCGAGTTCCAGCCCCCTCCAGAACCCATCCCGGACTACGTAACCGCTTGCCTCGAGTACGTGCGCCGAGCGCTCAAGTTCGACCTCGATTTCACGCCCGAGACGCTGCCGCTACTCGATCACTACGCGACGCTGTCGCGTGAGACCGTTCGCGAGCGACCGGAGCTCGCCCCGTTGATCACGCGCGCCGCCGGGGCCTACTTCGGCGAAGTGGTGCGCGCCCGGCTGCCCGGGTTTTGGCGCGTCCCGACGATCAACGTGCACGACTGGGCGATCTGCTCGAGCACGGTGTTCATGTGGTTCAATCCGATCGGCATCGCGTACGACGCGCTGCATTCGGGTACGGAGCACGATGGCCCGCGCTCGATGCTGCGCGTCGCGCCCGAGGATCACGACTTCTTGGCTCAGCGCTTGGCTGCTCTGCCCCCGCTGCCAGAAGACGAATACTTCTCCTTCTCGACTCGCTTCGAGGTGCTTGAAGTCGCAGTCGAAGCGCTGCACGCGAAGATGATCGACGGCGGCTACGAGGGCACCGAATTCAGCGCGGAAGACTACGAGCAGGGTGCACGGCCGCTCGATTCTTGAGCGCGGCGCTAGCAGCTAGTGGCTCTTCTCGGCTTCGTCGCCGAGCGCGAAGCGGGCCGGAACCTCTATCGTCTTGAGTAGCGTTTCCTCGGCGCCGAAAAAATCCAGCGCAGCGACTTGATATTTACCGGCGCGCAACCCGAGCAGCAACTGCTCGGCACCTGCGGGTAGCCGTGCTGCCGGCGCACCGTCGATGCTGATGTAGCGCAGGCTCTCGCTGTGATTGACGAGTAGCAGCCCGACTTTGGGTGCGCTCGGATCGATGCGTTCCGTGCGCGCGGCGGGACGAAGCCGAAATTCCTCGAGCTCTGCGTCCGAGAGCAGGGCATTGGGTGCTGACGGCGGGAGCTCGCTTTGCCGAAATTCGGCGTTTACCGGTGGCGTGGCGAGCGTGCTGGGAACCAAATCGCTGCGCCTTGTGAGCCGCGCGACTTCGAACGCGAAGTGCTCTCCGTTGGACCACGTGTATTCGGCCCGCAGCGGCACCAGATCCGCGCGGCACACCGAGCTGGCTGGTGATGCATCGGCCAGCTCCACCAACAGATGACAGAGGCTCTGCCCGCTCGCCCACGACGAGCTGAGCGGCAACGGATTGGTCGCGCGAGCTTGCTCGATCTCTAGCTTTCCGGTCGGTGTACTGAGCTCCTCTCGCTCCGTGCTGAGCGAGAGGAGCGAGCCGCCGGCCAGCCTCGTGACGTGCGCGCGCACCAGCGGAACGACGTCCGCGCGTTGCTCGGAGAGCACACTGCGCAACGCGCCGGGCGCCAATACCGTGTAACTCGTGCGATTCGGCCAGAGCAATGCGGAGCCGTACAGGTCATCGCGCGCGTGTAGCTCGCTGCCCGCGGGCAGCGTGAAGGTGCGCGAGGCAAAGGTCAAACGCATGCGCCCGCCGGCGAGGTCGATCACGATGTCGAAGCCCGTCGCGTCGCGCGCGCGCTGTACGCCGTCCGAGTTGAGCTCCGGGACCCGAGCGGGTGCGGCCACGTTCAGCCAACGAAAGCGCGCCGTCAGTGTGAGCCCATTGCTCTCACGCGGAGCATCGGCCGACAGCGCTTGATCTTCGCGCAGCGCGCGCGGCTCGGCGGGTAACGGTGCGTCCGCGCCCGCGTCGCTGACCGGGCGCTGCAGGTCGTGATGCCCAGCGTCCGCCTGGTCGGCTTTGCCTGCACCCGCGGTCTCGATCTCGCTGGCCAAAGGGGCGGGCAAGATGCTGGCGTTGGGGCTTGGCTCGGCCGAGCCAGCGTCGCGCTGAGCGGCACTTTTGTGGTCGTCACACGCTCCGCACAAAAAGAGCAAGGCGCAAAGGCTACGAAGCTCTGTCATTTCAGACTTCGCTGGGCACGATTTGGCCGGTCTCTGGGTTTAAGGTGATGCGCATTTCGAGAGCGTCTTCACCAGTATCCGAATAGTAGCCGCGACGCACGCCTGTCGTCTCGAAGCCGAAGCTCTCGTACAAGGCCGTCGCGGCCAGGTTTGAGCGCCGTACTTCCAAGAGCACGAGGCGCTTGTGTTGTTCGCGCGCATATTCCAACAGGGCGGTCAGTAGTTGGCGCGCGTAGCCGAGTCGGCGGCGTTCGGGGTGGCTGGCTAGCTCGAGCAAATGCAGCTCGTCAGCGACGCTCCACGCCAACAGAAACCCCACGGGCGGGCCGCCCGGCATTTCGCGAATCACCCAAGGCAGCGCGATTTCTCGGCTTAACTCGGCCTCGAGGTCTACGTGCAGCTTGCTTGGCTCGAGGACCGCGCGCACCGAGTCGAGATCGTCGGCCGTGAGGCGCGTGATGACAGTAGCTGGGGAGCTCATGCGGCGTCGGTGGGTCGTAGTGTCCAAGCGCGGGCTGCGACGAGCGGCGCATCCAAAGCCAAGTACAGCGAGCCGTCGCTGCGCAAGACGGCGCCGCCGTAAGGCCCGCGAGCGGCAATCAACTCCGGTAGCGCACGCAAGCCGACTTGCTCGATGTCGCCCACCGCGTCCAGACCGATGCGGATCGGCGCGATGCCGTACACGGTCAGCTCGAGCGACACTGCGGCTGTGCGTGGGCAGTCTTGTCCGAGGCAACGCGCCAAACGAACCGGCGCGGGCCGGCTGGGATCAGCGCGCTCGACACGCCCCGTAAAGCTCACCGGTAGCGCAAAGCGCTGCCCAAGCTCCTCGAGCCAAAGCACCTCGACGACCGTGTGATCACTCGGGACCTCGAACGTTGCGGTGAGCCCGCCGCCCGCGCGACTGCGAAGCCGGATCGTACCGCCGAGCCGACGAATCGTATCTTGCACTAAGTCGAGCCCGAGCCCACGGCCAGCTAGCAGATCGGCATGACCATGCGTCGTCAGGCCGGGTAAGAACAAGAGCGCGAGTAGATCGTCCTCCTGCGCTTGCTCGGCAGTTTCTTGGGTCACGGCACCGGCTGCGACCGCTAGCTCGCGAATGCGCTGCACGTCTGCGCCGCGGCCGTCGTCAGCGACGGTGATGCGCAGCCACTCGCCGATCTGCTCCGCGGATAAAGTGAGCCGGCCGAGCTCGGGCTTGCCGATTTGCGCTCTGTGCTCGGGCTTTTCGATGCCGTGCACCACGGCGTTGCGCGCCAATTGCAGCACGGTATCGAGCAAACGCTCGGCAATTCTGCGGTCGATCGGCACGTCGCGGCCGACGACTTCGACCTCGACCTGCTTGCCTTCCGTTTCGGCATCGCGCTGCGCGGCTCGCGTCACGCGCTCGAACAGGGCATGCAGGGACGTACGGCGCAGTGTGCCGAGTTCGCTGCGCATCTCGCTGATTCGCGCGCGCAGGAATTCAGCGTTGCGTCGGAATACGCCTGCCGCGCGATCGGCGTTGGCGGCGTTGGTGCGCAGCTTGTGGCTGGCCACCTCGACTCGAGCGAGCGCGCCTGGCTTCGGATCTCCGAATGGACCGGCGTTGATCTGACGGCGTGCCTCACTCAGGCTTGTACCGATGTCACGCAGGCGGCTGGCCAATTGGCGCGCGGCGTCGCTCGTGCGAAGCAGCTCGTCGTACACCAGGTCGACGCGCTCGAGGCGCTCGCCGAAGGCATCCAGAGTGCGCGCGGGCACATTCAAATACGTGTCTAAATGGGCTTCGATTTCGGTGCCCGAGGGGCGACTCGGTGGGCGGCTGCGAGCTCGCGGTCTGGCGCGCGGCGGGGGATCGAGTGCGCGCTGCTCGGCCAGCGCGCGCAGGGTCTCGAGGCCGCGTGCTTGGTCTTCGAGCAACAGCGCGACCAACGCGCGATGCCGGGCCAAGTCGACGAGCGCGTCGACGGCGCGAGTCGGCTCGCGCGGTACGGCACGCAGCGCCGCCTCGAGGCCGTGGCAATACCAGGCCGTGACGTCGTCGCCGAGGGCGGCCGCGGCGCCCTTCATGGCGTGCACCCCGCGCTGCGCTCGCTCGAGGCCTTCCAATTCATCGCCCGTGCTCGCGAGCACGATGTCGAGCTCGCTCAGGCGATCGCGGATCGCAGCGTAATACTCGGAGCGATACTTGGGCTCGATGGCGCTCGGCCGCAGAAACTGCGGCGGCTCAGGCCAAACACTCGAAAATGGCGGCAAATCGTGGGTCAGTCGAGCCAGCGCGTGCTCGAGCAATAGCCGTGCGTCAGCGAAGGCGCTCTGGCCCTCGTCGCGCACCCGATGACTGTATTGGTCGATCACCAGCGCGAGCTCCGTGTAGCCGGCCATTGCGGCCGAGCCCTTGAGCGCATGCAGCGCGGCGCGCACTTCGACCTCGGCCACGTTTGGGTCCGCCAGCAACTTCACGCGCCGCGAGATCTCGCCGGCGAGCAAGCGCCCGAGCTCGTGCGCGGATCCGGTCACCGCGGCGGTTCCTCGTCGCGCGGTATGAGCGCGAGCAACGGCGCCAATAGCTCGTGCAGTGCGCGCACGCCAAGCGGTGAGCGTTGCGACAGGTCGAGCAGGGAATTGGCCACGTTTTTCACTTGGCCCGCCGCGTCCGCGAGCACCTGTGCGGCTTCCGGATCGGTACCGAACAGCTCGCTGAGATCGGTGCGGATCTCGCTCAGCAACGCGGTCGTCAATTGGCTCTGCTCTTCGGACCGGCCAAGCGCACTCGTGGCCTGCCGGGTGCTGTCGGTGATGCGCACCAAATCAACCAAAGCGCGCTCGCGGTCGCGCTCGACCTCGGCTAAGAGCCCGGTGTGCTCGTCGAGCGCGTCGACGGCACGCGCCAACAAGTTCCGTACCTCGTCGCCCATCACCACTAGGGCTTTGCCCAGCGGATCACCGAGCCGCGCGCCTTCGAGGCCGGCGTTGAGCGCGGTCAGCTTGGCGCGGTCCACCGATTCCCGCAGCAATTGTAGGCTATTTCGCACGTCGCGGCCGCGCGCGCCGACCTTCTGGCTCGCCTCCTGGAGCGCTTCGAGCTCGGCCTGTTGGCGGCGAATGGTGGCGCTCGCTGCGCGTTGCTCGCTCGTCGTGCGCGTGGCTGCGGTTCTGACCGCCTCGAGCGCGGCCAAGATCCGGGCGCCTTGCAGTGCTGAAAGCTCAGCTTTGGAGTCGAAGCTCTGGCTCATGCTGCGCCGTCCTTTGGCGTTTGACCGTTGGTCTGAAATTGCTGGAGCGCTGCGCCCAAGTCGAGCGCGGGCACGTTCACGCCGTCTACAGTTACGCCGGCTTCGCTCTCGGGCCAGACGCCTACTCTTTCTGCGAACAAGCCAGAGAGTGCCAGAGCTTGCCCGTCGAGCTCACAGACAACCAGCATCCCCGACGGCTCGCCCAGCTCCACCACCGCCACAACCTCGCCCCCAACTAAGGCCATTTGCGTGGAATCCCATGGTATTTTCGTCAGCCGCGGCAGCGGCACCAAATGGCGCGCCACGCTTGCGGGGAGAAATAGCCGCTCACTGCCTCGTCGCACCAAAAGCCCCGCGCGCGGCGCCATGAGTTCAAGCGGCGCGGCGCCGTACCAAGCGTGAGTTGAGGAATTGGTACAGGATCTTACACAGCTCGAAGGAGCTGCCGCCCGTCAGATCGACGATCTCGCGAATCGTCCGCTCGCCGTCGATGGCGCTGAGCACTGCGCGCTCTTGGCGCGTCAGATTCGCGTCTTGCCCCAGCCGCTCGATCGCAACGGTGTCGTGGTACAGCACCTCGTCGAAGTCGAAGCTGCCTTCGATCAAGCGCCATTCATCCACGCGACGGAAGCCCTCCATCACGAGCCCGCCGGTTTCGATGCCGAGTGCGGCCTTGGTGGCCGCCAGGTTCTCCGCGCCGACCGTAAACGCGAATCGCCCTGTTTTCCAGCGCACGACTTCGTACACGAGCTCGGTGGTCTGACGCACCAAGGCGCGCCGAACCTGGTCTTCGTTGAGCATCCCAAGCTGCGTCAGGAGCTCGCCGAGTAGCCGCTTCGAGCCGGCGCGATTGTCGAGCACCGTGTTCAGCTCTTCGCGCGTGATGGCGCCGTCCTCCACCAAGTAACGGCCGATGCGGAACTCGATGCGCAGCCCGCGCGACGCGGCAAACTCCAAGCGCCCCATCTTCACGTACAGCGTGATCTCGCTCTGGCGCGTGAAGATGCTGAGCACGCCCGTCTGGCGCTGCAAGTCGAGCAACTGCAGCACCTCGGCGATCGAGATCACAGAGATATCACCGGACAGTGCGTCGCGCGTGTTCTCGCCAAAGGTGAGCATCTTGAGCAACGTGGACAGCGCGCCCATGTTGTCTGGGGTGATCGCTCGCTGCACCGCGAGGTTTACGGCAAGGATGGTCTCTGGCGAGAGCTCGGGGATCTTCGAGAGCTCGGGGGCCATCACTTGGGTCAGCGAAAGGCCGAATTCCTGGGCCGACTGCACGCGCCGTAGCCCCGGGTCCTCGCTGAAGCTGGAGCGGCTCGGGCGCAGATTTTCGGCGCTCGACTCTTCGTCCTCCGGCATGGAGTCGGCTTCGGGTACCGGCCGACCGCGACCTTCGGTGTGTTTCTTGAGCGCGCCCTCGATCACGGCGATCAAGCCGCGCGCGTCGAAGGGCTTGGTGATGGCGTCGATGGCGCCCGTTTGCTGTACGAACTGTCCGCGGATCTTGTCACCCTTGGCGCTCATCAGCACCACCGGCAGATTCTTCAGCTCGGGGTGAGCGCGCAGCTCACGGCAAAACTGATAGCCGTTCATGCGCGGCATCACGAAGTCGAGCAGCACGAGATCGACCTGCTCGGTGCCCAGCATGTCGAGCGCCTCTTGGCCGTCGGCCGCGAGCAACGCTTGGTAGGCGCGCGCCTCGAGGATGGACCCTACGACCTTCCGGATCGTGGGGCTGTCATCGACAACGAGGATGCGCGCGCTCATCGAGGGTTTCCTCCGAGTTTCACCGACAACCCGAGCCTAAGTCGAGCGCCGAGAATGCAAACCTTGAGACTACTCAATCACTGGGGCAAAAGCCGCGAAGGCGACTGTGTAGTTCTGTTTGACCCGCGCTCCGCCGACACTCGCCGAAGCTCAGCTGTCCGCGACCGTCCTGATTCTGAGCTCGGCGAGCTGGCTCGGCCCGACCGGCCCGGGCGCGTTGCTCATTAGATCGGTCCCCTTTTGCGTCTTGGGGAAGGCAATCACCTCGCGGATGCTCTCGGTGCCAGCGAGCAGCATCGCGATGCGGTCCATACCGAGCGCAATGCCACCGTGGGGCGGCGCGCCAAAACGCAACGCCGATAGCAAGAAGCCGAACTTCTCCTTGGCCTCTTCGTCCTTGATGCCGAGCGCGGCAAACACACGAGCTTGCACTTCGGGGTCATGCAGACGAATCGAGCCACCCGCGATCTCGAAGCCGTTGAGGACCAGATCGTAGCGGTAACAGAGCACTTTGCCCGGGTCCTTTTCGATCAGGTCGACGTGGTCGTCGTGCGGGCGCGTGAAGGCGTGGTGCGCTGCGGCCCAGCTCTTGTGCTCGTCGTCGTACTCGAAGAGCGGTGGCTCGACGACCCACAAGAAGTTCCACTTGTCGCCGTGGCCGACCTCGGGAATCAGCCCCATCTTCTTGGCGATGTGCACGCGCAAGTTGGCCAGCACCATGTGCACGAGCGACGTCTTGCCGAACTGAAACAGGAGCAGATCGCCTTCTTTTGCGCCCGTCGCTGCGTTGATGGCCTTGGCCATTTCCGGCGTCACGCTCTTGGACAACGGCGACTGCACCCAAGTGTCGTCCGGTCCCACCTTGGCGCGCGCCAGGCCCCCCGCGCCCATGCCCTTCGCTAGCTGCTCGAGCTTCTCTTGATCGGTACGCGAGAGCGGGGCGCTCCCTGGCACGACCAGGGCCTTCACGATCTCGGCGGGCAGATCGCGGCGGTAGGCGTTGCTCTTGAACTTCTCGGCGATCGGCGTCCAAAACGGGATGCCGCCGCCGTTGTGCTCGATCACCAAGTCGGTGATGTCGACGTGCGGCAAGTCGAAGCGGAGATCCGGCTTGTCGTTGCCGTACTTCTCCATCGACTCGTCGAACTTGAGGCGTGGAAAGTGGCCGCTCGGATAGTGGTCGTGCAGATCGATGCCGAGCGCAGCCTTCCAGATCGTGAACACCAAGCCTTCGACCAGTTGAAATAGGTCGTCCTGGTTGATGAAGCTGAGCTCGATGTCGATCTGAGTGAACTCAGGCTGGCGGTCGATGCGCAGATCTTCGTCCCGGAAACAGCGCACGATTTGAAAGTAACGGTCGAAGCCGGCCACCATGAACAGCTGCTTGAACAGCTGCGGGCTCTCGGCGAGCGCGTAGAACTTGGACGCGTGCAGGCGCGACGGGACCAAGAAGTTGCGCGCGCCGCCCGGCGTATACTTGACCAAGAACGGCGTCTCGATCTCCATGCACCCCTGTTCCGAGAGGTAGTTGCGCGTCGCAAGGTTCACGTTGTGGCGCATGCGCAGCGCCTTCTGCAGCGGCTGCCTCCGCAAATCCAAGTAGCGATGCTCGAGCCGCACTTCTTCGCGAGTGTCGATCGAGTCTTCCAAGGAAAAAGGCGGAGTTTCGGCCTTGTTGAACACGAACGCTTCGATCACGGCGATCTCGATCTCACCGGTCGGGATGGTCAGGTTGGCCGCGCTGACCAGCTTGCCTTCCTTCTTGCTGAATTGCTCGCCGCGCGAACGCACCGTGCCGCGGACGCCGACCACCCATTCCGCTCGCAAAGCGTTGGCGATCTCGTGCGCCTCCTTTGGCGAATCGTCGTCGAACACGATCTGCGTCACGCCGGCGCGGTCGCGCAAATTGACGAACACCAGCGAGCCGTGATCGCGCCGAATGGCGACCCAGCCGAAGAGCACAACCTCTTTGCCGATGTCCGAAGCGCGCAGGGCGCCACAGTCGTGAGTGCGTTTGAGCTCGTCGATGAAGCGCGCCAAGTCGGTCGTCCTTTTGCAAACACGGTACGTTTGGGGTCGGGGCCCCAAACTCAGGGCTGGGGCCCCGCTGAATTCATTTCAGCGGGCGCGGGGGTGAAACCCCCGAGAACAGAGGTAGTGGTTCTAGCGCTTCGACCGTTGCTGCTCAATTCTTTCGGAATTTGTTGGGTTTGGGGCGCCAAAAGCGGGCCCAGGGCGGCGCTGGGGCGGACGATTTGCCGAAAACTAGGCTGATTTCTGGTTTTCTGGCACCGAGAGCGGGTGACCCTGGAAAGCCGTTCTCCGTCTTCGACCTCGCTGGCAGCGCCCGCCAAGACCGGTCGCCACTGGCTCGACGCGCTGTTCAGTCAGGCTGCGTTCGCGATCCCGATGATTGTGACCGTGTTCCGCGCCAGCCCGAACCCGGTCTGGCGCGCCGATCTGCCGATCGTGCGCGCGCTCGGCTTGGTGCCCGCTGGGACCGAGGGCCGGCTGACCACGGTCTTGGTGCAGCTCGCGTCCTTATTGCCGCTCGGCGGGCGCTGGCTACGTGCGTCGTGGGTCGGCGCGCTGTCGCTCGCGCTGGCGTCGTACCTGATTTACTTGGTGGCACGCCGCGTGTTGGAGCGCGCGGTGCGCACGCCGCGGCTGACGCCGTCCCTGGCCCTCGCTGCAGCGCTGACCGCGACGCTCGCGCAAAGCTTTCAGCTCGAAGGCACGGTTGCAGGCGGAGCCCCGTTGGCGACCGCGCTCGTACTCGGCGGACTCTTGCTCGGCTTCGAAGCCGTGCGTCGCAAGGATGCACGCCTGGCGCCGGCACTAGGCGCTGTCGTCGGCTTGACGCTGTCGGAGGCGCACGCGGCGGCTTTGGTGCTCCTGTTCGCGTTGGTCGTGCTCGGCGCGGCGCATTGGTCGTTGCCGCGTGGCCGAGCTGTGCTGGGCTTTTTCACGGGTTTCGTAGCCCTCGAGGCGTTCTCGCTGCTACCGATCCTAATTCGCCCGTTGTCCGCCCACGGCGGGCTCGACTTCGGGCACGGCCTGGAGGCGTCCAGTTTGGCGCTGATCGATGCTTCGGGCGCGCGTGTCACCGCGCTCGGAGCGTGGCTCGCCGATGTTGGCGTGATCTCGTTTGGGCTCGCGATCGCTGGGCTCGTGGTTGGGCTGTGGCGTAAATCGACGCGCGGTTCGGTCGCGCCGTTGTTTGCGCTCGTGCTCGGCGATCTGGCGATTCCGGTGAACCGCGTGGGGGTGCTCACGCCGGATGCGTTCGGCTCGCTGCGCTTGCTGGCGATCGTCGCTCTGGCCGTGTGCGCGGCGCTTGCGGTGCAGACCAGCGCGGTCACTCTGACTCGGGCGCGCATCCCGTTCGCTGAGCCGGCCAGCGTGCTGCTCGTTGTCTTCGACTTTACCCTGGTTTTCGTGGGCGCAGAGGACTCGGCATTCGCCGCGGACCGGCGCGGCGAGGCGGCCGCGGAGGTCTGGACGGATCAGGCGCTGGCCAGTGTGCCGCCCGACGGCTTGCTCTTGCTGCGCTCGGAGGCCGTCGCTTGGCGCTTGCTGGCATCGCGCATCGTCCGCGGTCAGCGTCCGGACATCGTAGTCGTGCCCATGCCGCTGCTCGAGCGCGGCAATGTGCGCGCTCGATTGCTGGCGACCGAGCCCGCGCTGGCGCCGCTGATTCGTGAGGTCGCGCTCAGCGGTCGGCCCAGCGAGTACGCGCTCTCGACTTTGGCCGATGCCCGCCCGCTGTTCGTCGAATTCGATCCCCAGTTCGACCACGCGCAGCTGGAACACCTGGTTCCGCAGCCATTTTTCATGCGTTTTGCGCCCGAGCCGCTGGGGCGCTCGGACCGTGTGGCAGGCACCCTCGCCGGCCTCGACGAGTTCCAGCGCGTGATCGCCGAAACCGATCACGATGGCGCGCTGGACGTCGCGACGCGCTCCGTGCTCATGGCCGAAACACACGGCCAAGCGCTCGTGGCCGCCGCGCTCGGCGACCACGCGAACTTAGACAGCGCGCTCGCGACTGTGCACACGCTGGACGCGAGCGACACGCTGGCACGCGATTTAGCCGCTCAGCTCAAAGCCAAGCCGCGCACTGAGCTCAGCCTGGCTCGCTTCGCGCCAGAGCCCGGCTCGCGCCCGCGTTGAGCGAATCTTGCGCAAAAAGCCCAGAAACAGAGTAAGCCTCTGGGCATGAGCTGGAGGCTGGGTTTCGCGGTCACGTTGGGTGTAGGGCTTTCCGTTGGCTGCGCGGGCGCGCCACCAAGCACGGAAGCGCCGCCCGCGGCGCCGGCAAGCGCGGCTCCCGTCGAGACCGCGGCGCCCAGCGCGGCGCCCAGCGCAGCACCCGCGGCAAGCTCCGCCGCGTCAGCAGAGCCCGCTACGCCTTCAGCTCCAGTCGTCGCGCCCGTCGGTCCGATCTGCCAGGCCAAGTGCGACAAGCTCGTGAGCAAGTGCGGCAAGGTTTCGGTCGAGAGCTGTCGTCTCAACTGCGGCAAGTACGACCCGCCGCCCGCAGGTTGCGCCGACCAAGTGCGAGCCGCGCTCGAGTGCGCGCGAGACGCCCGCGACCTGACCTGCGCCAACGTGGCGCCCGAGAGCTGCTCCAAGAAATTCAAGGAAATCGCCGCCTGTAGCGCAGGCGAGGCGCCTATCAAGCCCGAGGCAGCGCCTGCGGGTTTGCCCGCTGGCTGGGAAAAAGTGACGGACGCGGCGGACGGTTTCTCGCTGGCGATGCCGAGCGGCTCCACTGAGAAGGCGGGGCCGGAAGGCCCACTGCGCACGGTGACGGCTCCCGATGGCACGCTGTACACGGTCAGCGTGTTACCGCTGCTCAAGGACAAGCCGAGCGAAAAGTCGTTACTGCACTTCTTGATGAAGGTTCAGGGTCGCTGCAGCGACAAGGTCAAGCTCGACGGCTTCGTCGAGAAAGAGGGTCGCTCGTCGATCCACTTCGCCGCGCACTGCCCGGACAAGACCGACTGGAACGGCATGATCTACATCGGCAAGAAGAACCTGATCCTGCTCAGCGCGCAGGCGCCAGCGGGCAAGCTCGGCGTCACCGATCCGTTTTTCTACGGATTCGAATTCATGGGACATTGAATTTGCGCGGCTTTTGTGGCGCGGAGCGCCGTTCCGTGACACGAGGTATGCGCTATGTCCGGGCCGCTCGTCGTTGCACACCTCGTGATCCCCGAAGCTGAGCTTCGCTGGACCGCGGTGCGCGCTTCGGGTCCGGGTGGGCAGAACGTGAACAAAGTCTCGAGTAAGGTCGATTTACGCTTCGACTTCGAGCAATGCGTTGCGCTGAGCGCTGAGCTCAAAGAGCGCCTCCGCGCCAGTGCTGGGTCTCGTTTGGACGGCGAGGGACGCATCCAAATAACAAGCCAACTAACTCGCAACCAATCTGACAATCTGGAAGACGCCCGCCAAAAGCTGGCGGACCTACTCTTGGCTGTTACGGTGGTGCCCAAGCGTCGTCGCAAAACCAAACCGAGCCGCGCCAAGAAGGCCGCGCGGGTTGCTGACAAGCGCGTGCACGCGCAGAAGAAGCAGAGCCGCGGTCGCATCTCCGCGGATTAGCGTTAGCCCTTCACCTCGAAGGCCGCGCGTCCGAGCTCGACGCCATCGCTGGTCGAAACGACGGCCACCCAGTGCCCTGGATCGCGAATTAGCCGCGTATTGCCCCAAGTTCGGTAGCGCGCTTGCGAGGCGGGCACTGTGAGCTTCACGTGGCCAACGGTCGCTTTGGTGTCCTCGTTTAGGAACATCACGCGGATGTCGCGCGGCGCGCTGCCCGAGTTTTCGAGCTCGACGAACGCGTACACGGGTGTGCTGCCGAGCGCGAAATCGTCGCCGGCCACGGGCTCGCGGTTCTCGACCTTGTGCGTGACGACCACGCGCTTGAGCTTCAACGCGCCGTCGCTCGCGCTGAGCTTCGTGGCGGCGCTCGTCGTTGCTGGCGCGGCCGCGCTCGGCGCCGCGGTCGCGACGGCAGCCGCGTTCACGACCGCCGCCACGTTGCCCAAGCTCGACGCGGGCGCCGGCACCGTGCTCGCACTGTCAGCGGAGCGCGCCGCTTCCGTAACGCTGACGTCGCGCGTGTTGCTGCAAGCCACGCCTGCAAACGAGAACCCAATCGCGAACATCGCCGCGCCGAGCGCGCTCACCGCAACCCATCGTGTATTTTCCGAACCGCTCATTTGCTGAAAACCTCCACCGGCAACAATCGCCGGTTAGTCACTCCCATCAGCAAGCTCCGGGCCAGCCCAGAATCGCGGCCATTCCCCAGAATTTGGCTGTCTTCGCGTGGCCGCCCGTCCGCAACCCGTGTGTCGGTCGAGCCGCAGCCGTCGTGCCAAGGCGCTGCTTCGATAAGCCGACGCGCCAGGTGACGACCGAAAACTCCAGTGCTATCCACGCCGCTCCAGGTATCCGCGACTTGGAGGAGTGGCCGAGCGGTTTAAGGCACCGGTTTTGAAAACCGGCGTACTCGTAAGGGTACCGTGGGTTCGAATCCCTCCTCCTCCGCTAAGA
>DATCFJ010000614.1:0-2076 GCA_036509605.1 Polyangiaceae bacterium
GACGAATCGCGACGACCACCACTTCGGGCTATGCTCGCGCGCGGTGCGCCCGTTTCACGGTGTTTGTTTCTCGCTCCTCTGCGCAATCAGCTGCGCGAGCCCGCCGCTGCTCATTCCGCAAAGCCCGGCGCCGCCACCGACACCGTACCTGGCCTCCCCTGCACCGGATGCAGCTTCCGGCAGCGGACCCGCGCCGGCGACGAGCGCGCTGCCTGGCGTCACACCAGGCGCGGCTACGTCGAGCACGCTGCGGTCGTTTGGAGACACTGCTATCGGCGATAGCGGGCCGTTGCTCGTCGAGCACGCAAGCCCAGACGGGCGCTGGGTCGCGGTGTGTCAGGCGCGCCAAGACAGCAACCGAGACGGACAAGTGAGCGCGAGTGTCGGGCCGCGCGGTGAGCTGCGCGGCGACGACTTTACGCGCTACCTGATCGCGCCTGGCGAAGAGCTGACGACTGACGGCGTGCTCGGCGCAGATCCGCGCGGGCGCTTCGTGCTCGTCGCGCAGCGCGGCGCGGTGCTGCTGTGGGACGCGCAGCGCCGAACGAGCGTCGATCTGTCGGCGCTGGGCGCTGACACGCGACTCAGCGCGGAGTCTCTCGCTGGCCTGCGCACGCTCGCCTTCGACGCCGCGGGTGAACACCTGCTTTACGTGCGCACCGGCGACAGCGGCGCGCGCATCGTGATTCGCGGCCTAAATGATGGCAGCGAGCGCACGCTCGACCCAGGCCCCGGAGCCATCTGGCGCGCACGTTTCGATCGCGGGGGCGCGTTCCTGGTCGTCGAAATGCTCACGGAAGACAGCAACAAGAACGGCAAGGCGGACTTCCCGGCTCCGCTGCTCACAGCGCCGCGCCCGTGTGCGGCCAGCCCAGCGCGCTTCCATACCTGGACCGACCGCGGCGATCGCCCCGAAACGGTGCTCGTGCCGCTGAGCGGCGCCGCCGCGCGCCGCGAGCCCGATCTGCTCATGCCAGTCGGCGATGCGCTCTTGCTACGCGACTCGACCGGCGCGTTGCTGCTCGAGCGAGCCGGCAAGAAGCGCGTGCTCGAGCCTGCCGCGTGCAAAGGCCGAATCGTGCACGCCGACGCGGCACGCGAGCTCTTCATCGTCGGCTGCGCGCAGAAGAAAGGCACCGGGCACGTCAGCCTCGAGCTAGCGACTACGGCCGGGCGCAAACCGTTAGCGGTTGAGCTAGCCAGCTCGGAGCTCGATCGCGATCTCGGCGACTCACCGCGACTCGTTCCGCTCTACCCCGGCGCCGAGAGCGCCCTCTTCGACGCAGACAAGCGCGAAGTTCTGCCGCTCCAAACCGGCGACATCGTCGTCACCACGGGCGCCGCGCACGCGTTGATTCGCCGCGGCAACAGCCTTTTTCTTTACGACGCCGAAACCCACACCGCCCAAGGTCTCCCCGGAACCCTCGACAAATTCCCTCAAATCCTCAGCGCCCCGCCGTTCGCGTTCGTCTCGCCGCTGCTCGTCAACGTGGACACCGGAACCGTCGTCGGCCAAACCAAACGCCGCCCCCTAGCCCTCTCCACGAGCGGCCAACTCCTCGTCTCGGAAACGGACCCAGAAGCCTCAGGTCTAACGCACGGCCCACTGCATTGGCTCACCCCAGACCTCTCGACGCCCTGATCCGCGCTCGCGTCCGCGACTGCGCAGCGAGATACGAGTTTGCGTGGCCACAAAGGCTACGGGCGCGCACTCCGGCGTGTAGCAGCAATAGGCCGCAGAGCGAGTCTGCATGACATCAGTGCGGCCACGCCTGCCCGACACTGGAACGTCCCCCGCAGCAGTCATTGGCTTATACAGACCACGATAAACCACTCGACAAGGCCGCAAAGCGCCTTGAATCTGGCTAGGACTGCGCGCACCTGGGTGTTATACAGATCGGCAGCTCGCGGATATGATGGGGCTGTATACGTAGAAGTTGAACGAAGCCGCTCCGCGGCAGCTGTGAGCGCGGGCTGCTGAGCATGATCCAAAGTGTTCCGTGCGGTTGAGTCCCCGCGCGCAGCCACCGATTTCCCTCGTCGTCCCGCGGCGTGATCCTGGACCAGTCCGGCAAT
>DATCFJ010000615.1:0-7873 GCA_036509605.1 Polyangiaceae bacterium
GTGGTGTTGCGGCGGGAGCCGTACGCGGTTTGAGGAGATAGACGCGTTGCGTTTCGCCGCCTAAGACAGCTTGGGCGTCGTTGAAGCCACCGCCGTCGGAAAATGCGATGAGACCGGCGAGTGAGCACGTGCCCCCGGGCACGTCCGCGCCACCTTCGACGCTGCCTTGCACGGCGCAGCGCAGCGCGTCCTCGCCGATCGCAAGCTTGATGCCATCGGCCGGAAAGAACCCGTTCATTTGGACTCCGAT
The DNA here is from genome assembly GCA_036509605.1 of Polyangiaceae bacterium. Taxonomy (GTDB): domain Bacteria; phylum Myxococcota_A; class Polyangia; order Polyangiales; family Polyangiaceae; genus PMG-095. Next base: position 251 of record DATCFJ010000615.1, read on the forward strand.
CCCCGCAATGCCCTGCCCATTGTCGAAGGGGGACGTGCGAACCTGCCCCAGCAACTCATGGGGAGCGACCATCAATCCGAGCGGTCCGATTGCTACGGCATCAACGGTGCTATTCGGGTTGTCGCTCGCTGCGATGATCGTGTTCGCCGCGGTAACGAAGCCTGCGAACCGCGAGTTGTAGCCGATCCCCTGCTGCGTTGGGTCATCGCCGAAAGAAAGTGTGCCCCCCCCTTCTAAGCCGTTGTTTACGCGGGCGAGTGCGCCGTAGTACGCGGCCGGTAGTCGGGCGGGGGGGGCGGCGGTAGCCGCGTAGCTATCATAGGCAGATAGCGTTCCATCGGGCTTCGTACGCTTGTTGAGCTTAGCCGTGCCAGAGCGCGCAAAAGCTACGAGCTCCTCCTTCAGCAGGGCGCGCGCGCCTTCGAACGCCTGCATATCCAGGCTGTTCAGTTGCTCGACGGTATTGCCCGCTGGGAGGTCGGCGGTGCCGTAATAGACCTGAGCGAGGCGTTGCCTCACGCTGCCGCCGGGAACACCAGAGCCTGTGTCCTCGATCAAAGTTGAGGTATTAATCGCCGTGGAGAGGACATCGGCGGGCGCCGGCGCCGCATCGCGGATGATCGCAATCGCCGCCTTCACTGCAGGAGTTGCTGGCGGAGCGGTACAAAATGCACCGCTGTCAAACGGCAATTGGCTTGCCTCACCACCTATATCCTTGGCCGCCTGTAGGCGCCCGGTAAGCGCTCTGACCGCGGCCTGCTGGATGGAGGGGCTTGAGTTGAGCTCGGCGTCCGCCGTGTCGACCGCGGCGGTAACCGCGGCATCCGAGAGCTGCTTGTAAACGTCGAAGGCCTGCGCAAGCCCCGTTCCCGCGTATGTTGCTAGCGGCGTGCCATTGACGAGTTCTGCCCCGTTGCCGCAGACGGGGTCCGAAGGGTCTTGAGCGTCTAGACCGGTGGCATAGCGCAGGATCTGGTAAAACGTCTGGCCAGCACTCACCGCGCTATCTAGACCAAGTTCTGCGATACTTTGCCTGGCAGCTTCAGACTGCATCGGCACCGAGTAATGCCCAACCAACGTCACCATTTGGCCTTGTGGGCGAGTGAGCGCGAGATAGGTCTGCGCTTGGCACATGGCCGTCGCTGCTTCGCATGCCTGCTCGCAGTCAGTGGGTGCCGCGCAATCCGATCCCAGGCACGAACTAAGGACGAGTTCTTGGAAGTAACCGTTGGTTATCGTGCTCGGCTCGTTGTTATTTTGGGTATCGATGAGGGTGATCAGCTGCATCTTCCGCAGCCGTTCGGCTTCGGAATCATTCGTAAGCGGCTTCGTTTTGCCCGGCAGAAGATTGAGTGCGGCCGGCTTTTGGCTGCTGCAACCGAGGGCTGCAGCGGTCAGGAGCACAGCCAGGAACCAACGGGATGTACGCGAGACGTTCATTGTAGGGACCTTCGCAATTGACGACGCCGTGACTTGCGGAAATACAGAATGGTGAGGGAGCCCAGAGCGATGCCGCTCGGGTAAGACGGGAAATGGGGGGCGGGTCCCGATGGAGAAATGCTGCAGCCCGCGCTCGCCCTCAACTCTTGCGGCGCACAGACCAGCTGGGCGTCCGCCGTTCGGCAGATCCAGTCCGCCGGGCACGCGGGTTGCCCCTTGTCGCACGAGCGCGTGCACACTGGGGCGTGCCCAGCTTCAGCCAAGCAGTAGCCGCCCCGGCAATCCGTTGCATAGCTGCATGCGGCTCCCATTGGCGATAGGGCATCCGTGCATGTGTTCGTGCTCACGTCACACGTCCCGCCCGACTGGCACTGCTCGCCAGACGCGCAGCTCTCCGCGCACGCGCCGGCCGAGCAGGCGCCATCAAAGCACTCAGAGGCAGCGGAGCACACGTCACCTAGGGCGTTTTCACCGCGCGCGCACACATGGCCGTTGCAGAACTCCTTGGCGCCGCAATCTGCTTGCGCGGCACATGTTTGGCCGACGCAGCCGGTCGGCCCGCAGCCCTTTGAAGTGGGAACGCAATGGGCACTCTCGCACTTCTCTGCGGCGCCACAAACACTGTCGCCGCACGAGGGCTCACAAATACCGGCGACGCACTTCTCGCCGTCGGCACAGGAGGTGTCGTCGCAGGCGGGAGAGTACAAGAAGCAAACGCCCGCGATGTCGTCGTCTGACAGCGTTGTTTGGTCGGGCGAATAAACCGGGTACATCTCTTCGATGGCAAATTCAGCCGAGCTGGAGCACTTCGGCGCGCCGCCTGAACCGTCCAGCTCGCACGGATGAAACAGTCCGAGGGCGTGCCCGAACTCGTGCGTGAGCACTGCGGCAATGCTCTTGCTGTCATCAAGCGGGACGCTCGTTGTCCACCCGTAATCCAAATCCAGGTAGGTATCCGCTTCGGTGATGGTCCAGTGCCCGCTCGCGTCCTTCTCGTATTGAACATCCGTCAGGCCGGGTGATGTTTTCGGAAAACCGCGTTCCTTCCAATTGCTCACCCATTGAATCGTGTTGTGCCCGTCCCCGGGAATCGCGGCAGTCTGCGTTGTGCCAACGTAGGAGATCGCGACGTCCGTGCAGCCCGGCGCTCTCCAGGTGGCCGCGGCTTGTTTTATGTTTGCCTCCACGCCAGCCAAGCTCACATTGGGCGCGAGCTCGGAGAACAGCTCCAACGCAATGGTGGGGCTTGCGAACGCGACTCGTTTCTGACCGTCGAAGTCAGCCAGGTTGCCCGCACTGCGAAACGCAAACGAGGTTTGAGCCACGAGGAAAGCCGCGCCCGCGAGCGCACCAGCGAAGCAGAAACGCGCACTTTTCCCGCGAAACGCCGCGAGTCTTCGCGCGAACAGCGCGACCCCTTCATCGTGATCGGACCCCTCCTGCATCCTCAAGCCATCACCGCATTCTTTCGAGCGACGAGTACGTCGTGAGCGACCACGCGTCAACAGCTGTCGCTCTCGTGAGAAAAGAAGACGCTGGAGAAAGTACTAGCCGCGCGAGACGCAACAACGACTTCTGCAGCAGGCGATGCGCTGTCGCGCACCGGCAGTCAGTCCGTATCCGGATCGTTTCGCATTGCGCGCAAGCAGCACACGCGGACACCGCGGGGCAAAATTCCCCGTTATTGAATACGCGACGAATTCCGCCACTACACGCGACGCGCCCGTCACTCCAGTGTGTCGAGGCCGACGCCGCCCGTGGACTCTTTGATGCCGAAGCGCCCGGTGAACGGGCCGAAGCTCTGCGCGAGCTGCAGTGAGAAGCGCAGGGAGTTCTCAGTGACGGGCGCGCACTTCGCTATAGCCAGCGTCGAGTCATCTTCAGCGGCACCGATCGCTCGAGCGTGCTTCGGGAACCGATGCCAGAAAAATGCGCTGCGCATTTGTGGCGACAAGGTTCGGCGCGCGGGACGCAAAGGCGCTGCCGCGCGTGGCATTGGCGCGGCACACGCGGCAGTCGCAACTCCTTGTCCGGCGGCTCTTCAGCGCGGCGGCGCGTACAGCTCGTGAATTTCGCAGGTGCCATCGCCGGCGACGGCGAGGAATTTGCGGGTGAGCTCGAGCACGTGAGCGCGGTCGCGTGCTTCCATCAATGCGTAGCCGCCGAGCACTTCCTTGGCCTCGGCAAAGGGGCCATCGGTGACCAAGATCTCTCCCCGCTTCGAGCTCACGCGCAGCCCAGTACCGTCGCCATGCACGCCTTCGGTGGCGATGAGCCAGCCGGCTTTCATGCCTTCTTCGACCAGGGCCCCCATGGTTGCCATCATTTCGGGGCTGGGCGGGCCACTCTGAGGGGGGTGCGTGAAAATGCTGATGTATCGCATGGGTAATATCTCCTTCTGACTTCACGACGAACAACGCACGCGCCGATCGACACGACTCCCCCAAATAAAACACGACCCGTGCTGATTTGCTCGCCGGCCCGGGATTCGCGCATCGTTGAACAAAATGAGGGGGCGGCGGTACGCCACCCGGTGCCTTCCCAGCCCGCAGTCACACCCGCGCCCCTAAGGAGCCTTCGGCGCAAACGGCAATATCGACTTCAGGTCTTCGTCATTGAACCGCAGCTGCATGCCGACAAAGTAATCGCGCCGCGAGCTGCTCAAAATGTCGTCCACGCCGCCGAGCAGCCAAGCGCGGTTCACGAATTCATATCCGAGTGACAACCGCCAACGCGGCAATACGACTTCACCGAAGCCGAACAGATCTTGTCGAATCTCGAAGCGGTTATCGAGCAACAGTGTGTCGAGGCCGACGCCACCGGTGGACTCTTTGATACCGAATCGCCCTGTGAACGGGCCGAAGCTTTGCGCGAACTGCAGTGAGAAGCGGAGCGAGTTCTCAGTGATGGTGCGCACTTCGCGGTAGTGCGGGGGGTCGTTGGGGTTCGTGGTGTCGACGTCGACTTGTTGGAAGTGCGTGAGGCCGCGGGGGTCGTTCACGATTTCGATCAGGTAGTATTTGTCTTCGCGGGGTTGGATGCGCAATTCCACGTAGCTTTTTACGGTGCTCGAGAGGAACTGGTAGTCGGTGCGCATCGTGACGATGGTCTGAATGCGGGACAGGCCACCGACGAACTCGCCCACGTCGTTGGCGACGCCTTCGACTTCGTTGATCAGGTGGTCGTCTTTGCTGAGGCGACCGAGGGTGCCTTCGCCGCGGTCGAGGCGACCGGTCACGCTGTCCAAGTTCTTGAGGGTGCTCTCGAGGTTGTCGCTCGCGTGGTTCACCTTGTCGATGATTTGGCGAATCTCGCCCGCGGACTGAGGCTTGCCGGCTTGCGACTGAGCCATCATCTCGCGCACTTCGTTGGTCGTGACCTTGACGTTGTCGAGGATCTTCTGGACCTCGGGCGCGCCCTTGGTCGTCATCACTTCGACGTTGTTCAGAATATTTTTGATGCTCTCGCGGTTCTCGCGCACCGTTTGGTTCAGTGCCTCGGTGACTTCCGCTAGGTTTTTCAGGGTGGATTTGATGTCGTCGCGCCCTTGATCCGTGCCGACGGTCGCGGCTAGTGCCTGCGACACCTGCTTCACGTCTTTGGCGATGTCGGAGACCTGCTTCATGATGTCGTCGGTGGTCTGAGCCTCGATGACATTGTTGATGCGGTCTCCGTCCTTCAGCTCCGGGCGGCCTTCGGTGCCGGGCGAGATGGACAGGTAGTATTCGCCGAGCAGGCTGGACGCGACTTTGGCGACGGTCGCGTCTTGATACAGCTTCACGTCGGGGTTGATGCCGATGTCGATGCGCGCGCGATCGTGATCCAGCTTCACGCTCTGCACGGCGCCCATCGGAATACCCGCGATCCGGATCTGCGAGAGCCTGGCGATGCCGCTCGCGTCGCTCATCAGGGCGTACACGGTGAGCCCACCGCCAGCGCGCGCCGATTTCGACACGAAGCGGTAGATCAAGAGACCAGCCGCGAGCATGACGAAGGCGAATGCCCCGACCTTCGCTGCTGTGGTGAACCGGCCCATGGGGGCACTTGACCATAACCTGAACCGGGGAGCAGGAAAAGCGCAGGGCGAGTGCCGTTTTTGTCTCGCTATGCGCTGCCCCTCCCGCTACTCGATAGCGCTTGGCAGGCTTGGCCCAGGCTAGTCGGATCGCGAGAGCAGTGACCTGGCTGTGCTCGCTCCCCATGTGCGGCGCTCTCGTCGGCTGCACCGAGTCGGCCGTAGCCCCGGTTGCTGCGCCCGCTGGCCAGAGCGCGCCCACGAGCCACCCAGCGCAAGGCGCCTTCGCGGAGCAGACCGAGTCGCCCCAACCCGAACCTAGCCCGAGCTCCGATCCGGACGCGCGGACGCTGAGCGCGGCGTGCGGGCAAAGCGATGGCGCGCTGCTCAGCGTGGCCGCGCATCTCGCCGAGCAGCAAACGGAGGCCGCAACGGAGCTTGACGTCGACGCGATCAGTTACGCGCTGCGCGCGGCGGGCGCGCCGTACGTGTGGCCGCGCGCGTGGTTGTTCAACGGCGGTGAAGGCGAAGTCGAGACCGCGAAAGCTCGCATGCAACGCTGGCTCTCGGGCTTCAGCGACGGCGGAGCTCGGCGTTGTGGCGTCTCTCTGCTGCACAAGGCTCGGGGCCGGATCGTGGTCGCCGCTGTCGCGGTTGATGTGCTGGCCGATTTGAGCGCGCTGCCAACGCGCGTCCGCGTCGGGCAGTGGCTGGACGTGCGCGCGACGCTACGCGTGCCCGCGAGCGACGCGAAGCTCGTGATTCTAGGGCCGCGCGGAGCGCCGCATCCCGTGCCGACTTCGTTTTCCGACGGTCAGGTGCGCGCTCGCTTCAACGCGGACGCTCCGGGCACTTGGCTCGTGCAGTTGCTAGCGGCGGTCGACGGCGGCCCGCGCCCGCTGCTGGAAGCATTAGTGTTTGCGGGCACCGAGCCGCCCAGCGAGCTCACGGTGCCGAAGGCTCCAGGCGAAGACGCAGCGCAATCGAGCCCGGACCCGAGCGCCGCGCTCTACGCGATGGTCAATGCGGCTCGACAAAGCGAGCGCTTACCGCCGCTGACGCGCGACGCTCGACTCGAAGCGCTCGCCCGTGCGCACGCCGAAGCCATGCGCCGCGCGCGCAAGACCGCGCACGACGCGGGTGACGGAGATCTGAATCAGCGCCTCGAGCAACAGGGGCTTCAGCTAGCCGCTGGCGAAAACGTCGCGCACGCGGGAAACGCGACGCTGGCTCAGCGCGCACTCTGGGCGAGCCCGTCCCATCGCGAGAATTTACTGTTTCCAGGTTTCGACCTGCTCGGGATCGGTGTCGCCGCGGATCCGGACGGCACGCTCTGGGTCTGCCAGGTGTTCGGTACGAGCCAGTAAGTGCCGTCCGGACACACGGCCGACTACCCGGTCAACGAAGTAAACAATCCAGGCTATTCAAAGCGGTGGCTCGCAGGCTACCGTCCGAGCCGTGTTTCTTAGGATCAAGCGTCGGTTGGGCCGGATTTCGTTGGCGGTCGCCGCCGCCGCTGGGACGTACTTGGCGGCGGGTACCGCCCACGCGCAGTCCGGGACTTTTTACCTAGATCGCGCGCAGATCTCCGGTGCGCCGGATGACGGCTTCATGGTCTGGCGCCCGTACCTAGCGGAGAAGACACGCTTCTACGCGAACGGGATCCTCGGCTACTCACACAACCCTCTACGTAGCGACACCGTCACCGCCGACGCGACGGCGCAGTCGAAGATCGACAACCCGGTAGAAGGCCAGCTCACCGCATACATCTCCGCGGGCACCGAGGTCGCCAACCGGCTGTCGATCAACCTGATGATCCCGCTGACGCTGTATCAAATCACCGGCAACGATCCGAGCGGTCAAGGCGTGGGCACCGGCGGCATCACCGACGCCAAGGTCGTGCTGCACGACATTCGGCTCGATGCGCGCGTGCGCAGCTGGGAGACCGACAACCACCTGCTACGCGTCGGCGGCGGCGCTGCGATCTGGATGCCGACGGGCAACGCGGACGCGTTCGGCGGCGACGGCCAGGCCACGGGCTACCTATACGGCGCGGGCGAGTTCAACTTCGGAAAGTTCTTTTTGGCGGGCAATTTGGGCCCGCAGTTCCGACCTGAGCGCAGCATTGGCGGGACCAAAGGCTCGCTCTTCATCGCTTCTGAGATCCG
>DATCFJ010000616.1:0-4032 GCA_036509605.1 Polyangiaceae bacterium
AAAACCGCCGCACGCCGTCCTCCACCGACACCGTCGGCGCATACCCAAGCAAGGCCTTCGCCTTGTCGATATTCGCGTACGTGTACGCGACGTCCGCGCGCATCATCGGCTCGGAGACTAAGGGCGCCTTCTTTCCCGCCAGGCCTTCGAGCGTCTTCACGAAGTCGGCGAGCAAGACGGGCTCGCCGCGGCCGATGTTGATCACTTCGTAGCCGAGGCGCTTGTCGACGGCGGCGACCACGCCGCTGACGATGTCGTCGACGAAGGTCCAATCGCGGTACATGTTGCCGCCGTTGAAGAGCGGCATCGGTACGCCAGTGCGCATGGCGTCGAAGATCTTGTACGCCATCATGTCTGGCCTGCCGCGCGGGCCGTACACGGTGAAGAAGCGGAGCGCCGTGAAGTCGACGCCTTGGATGTGATGGTAGGAGTGGCCGAGCATTTCTGCGGCGCGTTTGCTCGCGGGGTAGGGGGCAAGCGGGCGATCGGCGCTGTCGGTTTCGATGAACGGCACGAGCTTGGTGTTGCCGTACGCCGATGACGTCGAAGCCAGCACGAAATTGGGGTTACCGTGCTTGTGAGCGGCGTCGAGCAGGTTGAGCGTGCCCGTCAGGTTGGTGTCGTAGTAGAGCCACGGATCTTCGACCGAGATGCGCACGCCGGCCATCGCGGCCAGGTGAGCGACGCCGCTGAAGGCGTGCTTTTGAAACAGCTCGGTCACGACCGAGCGATTGCGGATGTCGTTCTCGACGAACGTGAACGTCGCGCCGCTCTGGCTGGCGATGCGCCGGACTTCTTCCAGGTTCGCGCGTTTGCGCGCTTGGTCGTAGTAGTCATTGACGTTGTCCAGGCCGACCACGTTGTCACCGCGCTCGAGGAAGCGAACCGCGGTGTGGCTGCCGATGAAGCCGGCGGCGCCGGTAACCAAGAATGTGCGTGTGCTCGATGCAGACATGACCGGACTTCCTAATCCGGTACGCGGCGCGTATCAACGGCTCTCGACCAGCTTCTCCGCAGCGCCGGGCATTGCCGTCACACCGCTCGAGACCAGGAACTCGTGAAAGAGCGCGTTGTCGCCGTTGATCAGCTCCTTCGGCGCACCGGAAGCGACAATGCTCCCCTTCGAAAGCAGGTAAATTTCGTCCGCGATTTGCAGCGCGCCCACCATGTCGTGGGAAATGATCACGCTCGTCACTCCGAAGTTCTTGCGGGTCTCGATCACCAGGTCATCCACCATGCGACTCGTTACAGGATCGAGCCCGCTGGTCGGCTCGTCGTACATGATGATTTCGGGTTCGAGCATCAGCGCGCGCGCGAGCGCGACACGCTTACGCATGCCGCCGGAGAGCTGACTCGGAAAGCGTTTCTCGACGTTGTGCAAACCGAGCGAGTGCAGCTTTTCCGTGACCTGCGCTTTGATCTCTTTCTCGGAGAGCTTGGTGTGCTCGCGCATCGGGAATGCCACGTTGTCCATGACGCTCATCGAATCGAGCAGCGCTGAGTACTGAAAGACCATGCCGAACTTTCGGCGCATCTGGTTCAGCTCGCGGTCGTTCAGCGCGGCGATGTCCTGGCCGCTGACGATCACCGAGCCCGAGCTCGGCCGTTCCAGGCCGATCAGGATGCGCAGCAGCGTGGTCTTGCCGGCGCCCGAGCCGCCGATGATTACGGCGATGTGCCCGCGGCCGATGCTCATGTTCACATCGGTCAGGACCTTCGTGTCGCCGAAGTTCTTCTGCAGCGAGCGCACCTCGATGTGCGGACCGTCGGTTTTCTCGTCGCCAGACGCGCGAGGCGCGCCGTTTTTGCTCGGTTCCTTCGCGCTCACGCCTCCTGACACCCCGGCACGATAGAGCGAGTTGCCCGCGCCTCAACGATAAAAGCGTCCGCGCCTTGACTTCGGGCAGGAAAAGAAAAACTTTAGCGATATGACCGAAGAGCACCTGTCCGCGCTGCTCAGCGCCGCTGAAGCAAAGAAAGACGACAAAGGCTGGGTTGGAGCCGCCGACGGCCGCCTATTTACCTTTTACGTCGCCTATGGCGGCGCGGGGCTTACCGTGGGTCGTGTCGAAGCCATTCGCGTCGACGGTAAGCTCCTGCACGCGCGTACCAATCGCGGCGAGCTGTATCTGTTGGCCCTGAGTGACGTGTACGCGGGGGCTATCGAAGGGCCGACCGCGACGTCGCGCAAAGCCGGCTTCGCCTGAACGCGTGGTCGATTCGGCTCGGCTGATTGACGCTGACGGCTCGCTGAACGCGACCAGCCGAGGCCGCTGCATGTGCGTCAGCGTCGGCTCCGCGAGCTACGGGCTTCCGCTGGAGAACGTGCAGGAGGTGATCGGCGTACGCCCCGTCACGCGCGTCTTTCACGCGCCCAGCGCGCTCGCCGGCATCATCAATCTGCGCGGCGAAGTGTTGCCGATTCTCGACTTGCCGGTGCTGCTCGGAAGCGAGGCACACGTCGGCAAGATTTCGGAAGCGCGCATCGTCGTGGTGCGCGAGGCCGCGGGCTTGAAGCGCCGAGCCGGGCTGCGTGTCGACGCGCTGCTCGGCTTGCTCGATGTTCCGTTGTCCGGTTTGTCCGCAGTGCCGAGCTCGATTGCGCCGGCAATTCGCGGCCTGGTCCTGGGCGTCATTCCAACTTCGCCCCCGTGTGCGGTGCTCGAGGTCGCGAGCCTGCTGAGCGCTCCTGAGCTTTCTTCGCTCGCCGGCATTCCTGCGTAGGGAGCTCACGAAATGAGCTCGAACCGGCTGGCGATTGCGCGCGTCTTCGATCTTCTGGAGCGCGCGCACGGCGTGGGTGGGCGCGGTAGCGAACGGCCCGGTTGGATGGAGCAGCGGCTGTTTGCTCTACTCGAGGGCATCGCCAAGTCTCGGGCTGCCGACGCCATGCTCATCGCAGACGGACTAGAGAACGAGCCCAAGCTGCTGGCTGAAATCGCCGACACGCTGCGCGTGGGCGAGACGCGCTTCTTCCGCGATCCAGCGCAGTGGCAGGCGCTGAAGGCGTTGGTCTTGCCAACGTTGAACGTCGAACGAGTGCGCGCGCTCTCGGTGGGCTGCTCGACCGGCGAGGAAGCCTACACGCTGGGCATGGTGCTCGACCAGGAGGCGAACCTGTTCGAGGACGGCTTCCGAGTCGTGGGGATGGATCGCAGCGACGCGGCGTTGAGCGTGGCGCGCAGCGGGGTGTACCCGACCAGTAGCGTTAGCGATCTGCCGGCGTCCCTGCAGTCGCGCTATTTGGCCTCTGCGGGGCCGGACGCGCTCGGCATCGCCCCGCATCTGCGTGCCCAGGTGAGCTTCGTGACGCGCGACGTGATGAACGGCCTGCCGCCGGGGCAGTACGAGATCATCGCCTGCAAGAATATGCTGATTTACTTCGGCGAACAGGCGCGGGCGCGTGTCGTCGAGAGTCTGCTGCATGCGCTCGCTCCAGGCGGCGCACTGCTCGTCGCTCGAAGCGAGGCCCCTCTGGTGCGCGCGATCGGCAAAGCCTCGCGCTTGGTCGCCCCGGGCGTCTTCGTGTTCGATCGCGACGCCCGTGAGACCTGACGAACCGCCGAGGTCGGGCACTGCAAGCCGTTTTCCGCGGGCCTAATGGTGGGGACTCCCCACCAATCGCCGGCTGAGGACAGCTGATTTACCCTTACAAGTTGGCCTATTTCGGACCGCAATTGGTGGGTGTTCCCCACTATTTTTACACGCGCGGAAGGGCATCGACTCGAAGCGCGCCACCCCGCGCATGAGATACACGCGTGACGGCAATCGGTGACTTCGCGCCCGCGCCTGCCGTGTGACATCAAGCCCTAACGCCCTGCGGCGAACTCGCGCAGCGCGTCGGCGACGGCGTTCAGCATCCAATCCTCCAGCTCCGGAAAAATGGGTAGCGCCAGCGATTCGCGTGCCGCTGCCTCGGCTTCGGGAAAATCACCAAGCTGGTAGCCGAGCTGCGCGCAGCTCTGTTGCAGGTGGATCGGGATCGGGTAGTAGCGCTCTGTTCGGATGCCGCGCAGTGCGAGGTGGGCGGCG
>DATCFJ010000617.1:0-20879 GCA_036509605.1 Polyangiaceae bacterium
CAGGTTCAGACCGGTGTCAGCTCGCAGCGCGTCGGCGTCGGCGAGACATTCGTCGTTCAGCTGACCGTAACCAGCGACAGCCAAAACAACGCCTTATCGGACGCGCGCTTGCCTGTGCCACCGGGCATGACCGCCAGTCGACCGAATGCCAGCCCGCAATCACGAGTGAGCATCATCAACGGGCAGATGACCCAGAGCTCGGGCGTCACCGTGAATTGGGTCGTCACTGCGACCAAGGCGGGCTCCTTTCGCGTCGGGCCGCCGAGCATTACCTTTGGCGGTGAACGCGCCCAGGGCAATCCGATCCCGATCGAAGTCGTTAACGGGAGCACTGGCGGCGGGCAGCGAGCCCGGCGCAGCGCCGATCCGTTCGATTTCATGAACCAGTTTGGCTTCGGCAATTCGCCGTTTCCTCCAGGGTTCAACTTCAAGAGCCCGTTCGACGACGACAGCAGCGAACAGCAAGAACAAGAGCCGAGCTATCCGGAGGAGCTGCGCCTGGACAAGGCGCCCGATGCGATCGCCTTCGCGCGCGCGACGGTCACTCCAGACCACGTGTACGTCGGACAACAAGTCAACCTGAAGGTGTTCGCGTACGGCGGGCGCGGCGAGTACTCGCTCGGTAATTTGAACGAGCCGTCACACGCCGATTTTTTGGCGTTCGACGCGACGCCCGATCAATTCAGGGCCTACTTGGTACCGGTTGGTGGCACGCGCTACATCGCCGGTAAGCTGCGCGAGCTGCCGCTCTTCCCACTGCACGCCGGCACGCTGCGCGCTGGCGGCATGAAGATGGGCTTCATCGGTCGCGGTTACCCACCGAGCGGCCCAAACCTCGGGCTACTGCGCGAGAGCAACTGGGCCGACGTCATCGTCAGTGAGCCACCGCTGCGCAACCGCCCCCCCGGCTACAAGATCGGCGACGTCGGCGAGTACACCCTGACAGCCAACGTCGAGCCGCGCGAGATCATGGCCGGCGAAGCCGTGTCCGTGATCGCAACGCTGTCCGGCGTCGGCAACGTGCCGTTCAAGATCCAGACTCCCGAGCACGCGGGGGTCGAGTGGCTCGAGCCGTCTTTGACGGAGAAAATCGAGGTCCCGAATGGCGTCGTGCAGGGCTCGCGTACCTTCAGCTATGTCGTCAAGATGAGCGATCCGGGCAAGCTCGATCTCGGTGAGGTCACGCTGCCCTATTTCAACCCCAAGCATCGCGACTACGCGATTGCGCGCGCCGCGCTCGGTAGCATCAACGTCAAGCCGAACCCGAACGCGAAGAGCGCCGCCGTCGAAGCGAAGCCCGACGATCACTTGGCGAATATTCTGAAGCCGCGCGACGCCCTCGGCTCATACCCTGCGCTGCAGAAACCTCTCGCCGATGGCTGGGGTTTCTGGGCGGGCTTGTTCTTCGCGCCGTTCGGCATGGTGCTCGCCGGCGGCATCGTCAGCGCCGCGGCACGCGCGCGCGAAAAGATGCGCGAGCGTGGCTCGTCACTTGGCGCTCAGCTGGACGCCGCACTACGCGAAGCCCGCGAGCTCGCCAAGACCGATACGCCCGGTTCGGTGAACGCCGTGGAACGCGCGGTGTTCCTAGCTATCGAGCTCAAGCTTGGCCTGAAGGCACGCGCCATCTTGAAGGCCGAGCTCGCCTCTACCTTGACCGACCGCGGCCTGCCTGCGGCACGCGCACAAGCCCTGGCGGGGATCCTCGAGGACTGCGACGCGCTCCGCTTCGTGGGTGCGGCAAGCGGCGTGGCACCCGCAGAGCTTGCCCAGCGGGCCGCCAAGAACGCCGCCGAAATGCGCGCCGACAAGCTTGCCGCGAGCAGCTGAGAATCGCCATGCGCCGCCTCGTTCTCGTGCTCCTGACGCTGATGATCGCGCTGCTCGCGTTCAGCGCGCCTGCGGCCTCGAGTGATTCCGGCCGAGATTTCGCGGCCGCAAACCAGGCGCTGAAGCGCGGCGCGTTCACCGAAGCCATCGACACGCTCGAGCTGCTGGCCGATCGCGGCTTCGTGCACCCCGATGCCAGCTTCAACCGCGCCGTGGCTTATGTCGGACGCGCGCGTTCCAGCTCGGCAGCACCAGGTGATCTCGGACGCGCTGCGGCCGCCCTGAGTGAGGTATTGCGGCTACGCCCGGACGACGAAGAAGCCGACACTGGCCTCGCGCGCATTCGCGCCGAGATCTCGCGCCGCCACGCGCGCGAAGGGACGGCACCAGTGATGGCGCGCGCCTCGCTCGGCCGCGCCGTGAGCTCGCTCCTGGACGAGAACACCTGGGCCAAGGTGGCGCTGCTCGGCTCATTGTTGCTCACCGTAGGGCTCGGTTTGCGACGCTTCGTGAAGCGCACCAGCGCGCAGCTCGCGGGCGCAGTGGGCATCGGTCTCGGCGCGTTACTTCTGGTCGGCGGCGCCGGCCTCACCGCGGGCGCGCGCCACTTCCGGCTCACGTCGTCGCCCGCGGTAATCGTCGCCGACGAAGCACGCTTGCTGGACGAGACCGGCAAGCCGCTCCCGCAACGTTCGGGCACGGCAGACTCAGTGACCATTCCAGAAGGCGCTAGCGTGTACGTGCTGGAGCGCCGCCCCGCGCTGTTCCGCGTGGAATGGGGCTCCGGCGAAGGCTGGCTCACACCCGGACAAGTACGGATCTTGGCCACCCACTAGGCACCTTTTGCGAACCAATCACCGGCTGCAGGACGGCTGATTTACCGCGGCAATCGGGGTCGCTCTCACAATACTGGGCGGCATAGGCTCAGATAGCGCCCATCGCGCCCCTTTCCCGCAGCCCCATAGTGGGGACTCCCCACCAATCAGCGGCCCGTGCACAGCCGATTTACCGTCACTATCGGCCTATTTTCGGACGCCAATTGCTGGGGGTTCCCCACTATTACTCGTGCGCCGAAGGGCTCGTTCGCGGTCGTGTCAGCGACGGGCCCACGCCTAGGTGATGGACAAGCCGCCGTCGACCACGAGCTCGACGCCATTGATGTAGGAGGCGGCGGGTGACGCCAAGAACGCGACGGCGTTCGCGACCTCGTCTGCGCTTCCGAAGCGGCCGAGAGGAATGCGGGCCGTGTAGTGAGCGGCGGTCGCTGCGGCGATGTCTGGAGGTAAGCCGAACTTTGCCTGAATCGGCGTGAGGATGGTGGCCGGGCAGACAGAGTTGACGCGAATGCCGCGTGGCGCAAGCTCCACCGCAAGCGCGCGTACGAGAGCCGCAACCGCACCCTTGCTAGCGGAGTAGATCGACATCATCTTGGCGCCACGCTGGTCGGCCACCGACGTATTCACGATCACTGACGAGCCTGCGGACATGAAAGGCAGCAGCTTCTGCAAGGTGAAGACCACACCCTTCACGTTCACGTCCATGTGCTCATCGTAGAACGCTTCGTCGACAGCCTCGAACGGCGCGAGCTGTGCAATGCCGGCGTTGAGGAACAGTACGTCGAGCTTGCCAAAGCGCTGCTCGATCTCCGCGGCCAAGCGTGAGGCGTCGCTCAGGGAGCGCGCGTCGGCCTCGATGACGGCGATCTCTTGCGGTAGCTCGCGACGCGCCGCCGCGAGCGTGTCTGGATTCTGCCCAGTCACCGCAACGCGCCCCCCCGAGGCGTGCAGCAGCTCCGCCGTGGCGCGACCGATGCCCGTGGTGCCTCCCGTGATCAGCGCTGTCTTACCCGAGATACCTGTCATTTCTAGCTTACTCATGTGCTTCTCCTATTTTTGACAAACCGGTCAACAATTGCGCAAACGAAAGCTCAGTCGAGCAGGCGGCGCGCGCTGTGCAGCACGCCGCGCACGAACGCAGGCTCGCGATTGACGCGAGCCACCACCGCCAAACCCTGCGCGAGCGTTAGAAACGAGCGTGCGGTCGCTCGCACGTCCAGCTCTGCGCTGACTTCGCCGTCGTGCTTGGCGCGGCGCAGCGCGCGCGTGAACGCCGCCTCGAGCAGCTCCAACTTGCGCGCCAAGATCTCGGACAGCTCGCGGTCCTTGGCGCCGAACTCGGGGACTGAGTTACCGACTAGACAGCCGTGAAACTCTTCGGCGGCCGCGGTCGCCTCCCACTGCTGAAAAATGCGTTCGACATTCGCGCGCCCCGAGCCGGGCGCGTCCAAAACGTCGACCACATACGGTTTGAGCACGCACTCGAAGTAACGCTCGACCACCCGCAGAAACAGGGCACGCTTGTCGCCGAACGCGCCGTACAGGCTCTGCCGACCGAGGCCCGTGGCCTGCTCCAGATCGACGAGGCCCGTCGCCTCGTAACCCTTACGCCAGAACAGCATCATGGCCTGGTCGAGCACTTGCGCTTCGTCGAAGCTGCGGGGACGACCTGCCATGGCCGGCATTTTCGATTTATTGACCAGACTGTCAATAACTTTATTGGGCCGTATTCGACTGACCCCGGGGAAACCCCGCTTCGCTACTTGAACGCAGCCACCGACGTCACAGCTGGGATCTTCACGGCCGCCGGTTTTTCCCACATTCGCGGATCCAACCGTTGTTTTGCGAGGGGCGCCACGGCGACCAGACGCTGCTCGAACTCACGCGCTTCCGTTAGCAGGGTGATCGGCTCGCCCACCGCGGTCGCGAACGCAGCCCCGGCGTGCGTGGCGCCGACCGACCAAGTGAGCATCACGAGCTCGGAGAACTTTCGGCGGTTTTCCAGAATCAGGCGCGCGAACGCGCTCCTGGCCAAGAGCTCGTAGTGGCTCAGCGTGCCCGAGTCGACAAAGTAGCTCAGCGAAGACACGCCCGCGAGCAGGTCTCGCAGGCGCGCAGCGTGCGCCATACCGATGGTCGCCGACAGGCCGCCGGTGAAGCGCGTGTAGAAGACGTCCTCGGCGACCCAGCCGAGCGTTACTGAACCTTCAGCGTCACTCAAGACTTCGAAGACCGAGCGGTGCGGGGGCATTGAGTTCATGGCGCGCTACCGACCGTAGCGGAGAACGCTTGATCTGGCATGCCAATTCAACACGGCGATTCAACGCCAACGCTCAGACAGCATCGCTGTGAGAGTGTCGAAATCCGCCGCATGGTTCTGGTAACCGCGTCACGCATGTCATACGCGCGCGCCTCTACGCACGACGGAAGCTGCACTTCACGACGCACGCTTCGAGCACGGGCACTCTCTCTTTCGGAGTGCAGGACCGAGTGCGAAGCACGCGAATCGAGCGACCAAAGTTGGGAAAAGATGCTCAACATCCCGAACCCGAGCGCGTCGAAATCGCCTCAATATCTAGGGCATTTGTGGATACCTGATGTAGACAGCGAGAGCACACAAGCTCAACACGGGACACGCTTACTGGCGGCATCCGCCAGTAAGCTCGACGTGCATGAAAGTCGTCGCACACGTCACTGCGAGCCATTCGTTTCCACTCGCGCATTGATCTCACGCGCAGTCGACGACCTTTCGAAACACGAAGGTGTCACGCTCGAATCGCTTGCGTGCAATGCACTGCGACGTACGAATGAGGTGGAATTGATCAGTGCTCTTATGCCTAAGTGTTGCGAGATGCCTCCCCCTTCACTGGCTCGAGCCGTCACGATGCTTTCCGCTGCGCCGGAGCGCGAGGCAAACGCGAACACGGAGACCGTTCCAGCGATTCACGCGCTGCTAGAGATCTTGGAGCGTGAAGGCGTCGAATATATCTTTGGCGTGCCTGGCGGTCCGCTCACCGCTCTGTTCGAAGCGTTGCAGGAGCGCGCGAAGATCCGTCTGGTCCTCGCTAAGCATGAAGGCGGCGCTGCCTTCATGGCAGCTTCCTATGCGCGAGCGAGTCGCCGGCTTGCCGTGTGTTGCGGAACCTCGGGGCCCGGCGCCACCAATGCTCTGACGGGCGTGGCTAGCGCACACGCTGACTCACTGCCTTTGCTGTTTCTCTCAGGCCAAGTCGGAACCGGCGTGTTCGGCAAGGGTGCGATTCAGGAAAGCTCTACTTTCGGGCTTGATTTAGTGACCCTGCTGCGCCCGGTCACCAAGCTCTCGGCGATGTTCACGAACCCTGAACGGATCCCGGATTTACTTCGCGCGGCCATCCGCGCGGCAACCAGCGGGCGGCAAGGCGCGGTCCATCTCAACATGCCTGCCGACATGCTGCGACAACCCGTACGCTCGAGGCCCTTGAGAGCCGCGCGCGATCAACCTAGCGCTGTTCTCGACTCGGCGGCCATTCAGCGCGCCGCGGTGGAGCTCAGGAAAGCCAAGCGGCCCTGCCTGCTCGCGGGGCACGGCGTCGCCCTGGCAGGAGCCGAGGCGCAGCTACTCGAGCTCGCCCACGCCGCACGCATCCCGGTCATGACCTCGCCGAAAGGTAAAGGTGTGTTTCCGGAAAACGATCCGCTGTCGTTGGGCGTCCTCGGCTTCGGCGGACACGAGCGCGCAGAGAATTACCTACAGTCGGGCGCCATCGACTTGCTGATAGTCGTCGGCTCCAGTCTGAACGAGTTCGTGACCAACGCTTGGACCCTGCCAATCACGGGCTCGCACCAACTCGTTCAAGTCGACATCGATCCGATGATGCTGAACAAGAACTACCCGCTGGATGTGCCCATCGTGGGCGATGCACGGGTTGCGCTCGCCGAGCTGATAGCATTGGCCTCTTCCTCAGAAGCCCGAGATTTCGGGCCATTCAACGAAGTTCTGGAAAGTACGCCTCGCTACTTGGCAGCGGCAGCTATCGATTCGGATGCCGTTCCCCTCAAGCCGCAACGCCTGATGAAAGAGTTGCGAGAGGCGATGCCGGACGACGCGCCCCTGTTCGTCGACAACGGGACCTCCATCATCTGGGGCGTGCACTATTTCGAAATTCGGAGTCCGCGAACCTTCTTCGTCGACCTCGGGTTGGCGTCCATGGGCGCGGCCGTGGCCGGCGTAGTAGGCGGCGCGCTCGGCGCTCCCGGGCGCCACGCGGTTGCGTTGGTCGGTGACGCCGCATTTGCCATGAATGGCTTCGAGGTGCACACCGCGGTCGACGAGCGCTTGCCGATCATTTGGGTCGTGCTGAACAACAACGGCCACGGCATGGTGCGGCAAGGCGATCAACTCATGCGCGGGCGCGATCTCGGCGCGTCGCAATTCAAGTTCCCGCTGGATTCAGCAGGCGTGGCGCACGCGCTCGGCGCACGCGGCGAGCGCGTGACGACTCCCGCCGAGTTGCGACAGGCGTTGGCTGAAGCGCACGCGCATAGTGGCCCGACGGTAATCGACGTGCTGATTGATCGCGAAGAAGTCGCACCTACGCTCGCCCGGCGCGTCCAAACCCTGGCCAGCTTCATGGCCACCAAGCGCCCAAGCGAGATCCGCTCATTAATCGGAGGCTAGCTCGAGAAGACCATGACCGACGCGACCACAGAGCATCCAAATGTCACCGTGTACAAGCGGATGATTGCCGCGTTCAACAACAATGATCTTTCCGCGGTCGAGGCCTTGGTCCACCCGGAGATGGTCTATTTTATCCCAGGCAAGAGCCCGCTCGCTTGCAACACGCGCGGCGTCGCAGAGCACGTGAGCGTGCTGCGCCGCGCGCGCGAGCTCAGCGCTGGAACCTTGCGCCTCGAGCCCCGAGCCTTCGCGGCCGATGGCGACTTCTTGTTCATCTGGGGCAGGATCAGCGCACAACGGCCGGGCAAGTCGCTCGATAGCGAGCATTGCGTGATGTACAAGTTCAGTGAAGGCAAAGTGGTCGAAGGCCGCACCATTCCCTTGGACCTATATCGCTTCGACGAATTTTGGAGCTGAGGCGCGCGCTTGACCCGCCACCTCCCGCGCTGAAGGCGCAATGACAAAAGCTGCCGCGTTGGTAGCTCGCCAGGAACTTTAGCCCTCCGCGGTGTACGATCCTAGGATGAGAACCGCACGGCTTCGCTGGCTGCCCCTCGCCTGGGTTGGGCTCTCGGGGTGCGCTGCTGGAACGCCCGCGCCAGGCGGCACGCCGGTTTCCGAACCCGCCGCGCACTCGCTCCCCGTGGCTAGCGGAGCGCCCGGCAGCCCAAAGCCCATACCGTCGCTGGCTACGCCTAGCACCCCGGCGACCACGCCCGCGCCCCGTCCTTGCGGCGCGCTCGACTGCCTCGCCTTTGCCACGCCTGAGGCTGCGTTCGAATACGTCCTGCGTAGCGCGCCGCGCGTGCTCGCCATCGGCGAAGCGCACGCGCAGGAGGGCATGCCGGGTGTTCACTCCAGCACGCGGCGCTTCGCCGAGCAGCTGCTACCGATGCTGGCGGGAAAGTCCAAACACATCGTGATTGAGCTGCTGCTTGCCAATTGTAAGCAAGCGACCGTCTCCGGTGTCGCCAAGCAGCAAGCGCCGGTCACCGAGCACCAAGCCAAGGGCAACCAAAACGAGTTTCTGACACTCGGTAAGATCGCTCAAGGGCTCGGCATCGAGCCGCAAGCGCTGGCCCCGGATTGCGCCGAGTACGAGTCAGTGATCGCCGCGGGCGACGACGGCGTGGCGCGGTTGCTCGGCTTAGTCGCCGAAACCACCACCAAGCAGGTCGAGGCTTTGCTCGCAAAACCGGAAACGGCGGGCGAGGTCGTGTTGACGTACGGCGGCGCGCTGCACAACGACCTCTATCCGCAGCCCGGACAGGAAGCGTGGTCCTTTGGGCCGAAGCTCGCCGCAGACAGCGCGGGCCACTACGTGGAGCTGGATTTGATCGTGCCGGAGTTCGTGAAGGACACTGAAGCCTGGCGCAAGATGCCCTGGTTTTCTGCCTTCGATCGCGATCATTTGAGCGACGAGGCGCTTTTGTATCGGCCGGCCCCTAACTCCTTCGCGTTGATCTTTCCGAAGACGAGCGCGCCGGCGGCTCAAGGGTTGTAAGATACCGACTCTGCCATGCTGCGGCTAGAAAACCCAATTCAGAACTACGCTTGGGGCTCGCACACCGCGATCGCCAACTTGCTCGGCAAGCCATCGCCGTCCGAGGAACCGCAAGCCGAGCTTTGGCTCGGCGCACACCCCAAAGCACCGTCCTTGGTGCTTCCCAGCCGCGAAGCGCTGTCCGAGTTGATCGAGCGCGAGCCAACGCGCATTCTGGGCGCGGCGCTCGAAGCGCGTTTTGGCGCGCGGCTACCGTTTTTGCTCAAAGTGCTGGCCGCAGAAACACCGCTCTCTCTACAAGCTCACCCGACGCTCGAGCAGGCGCGCGCGGGCTTCGCCGCTGAAGAGGCACGCGGCGTGCCGGTCGACGCGCCGAACCGCAACTACAAGGACCGCAACCACAAACCCGAGCTCTTGTGCGCCCTGACGCCGTTTTCGGCGTTGTGCGGCTTTCGCTCGATACCGAAGACGCTAGAGCTATTTCGCGCGCTGCGCGCGCCGCACGTCAGCTACCTGCTCGAAGGGCTCGAGCAGCTGCCGACCGAGGCCGGGCTCTCTCAACTATTTTCGACGCTGCTCGGCCTGTCCGGCGAGCGCCGCGCTGAATTGGCGCAAGAAACCCTCGACCGCTGCACCGTGCTGGCTGCGTTCGAAGGCCCCTTTCAGCATGAGTTTTCCTGGGCCGTGCGCGTGGGCGTGCTCTACCCAGGGGACATCGGCATCGTCAGCGCGCTGCTCTTGAATTTGGTGCAGCTCTCCCCGGGCGAAGCCATCTATCTGCCGGCCGGTAAGCTGCATGCGTACCTGAGCGGCGTGGGCATGGAGATCATGGCCAACTCGGACAACGTGCTGCGAGGTGGTCTGACCCCCAAGCACGTGGACCCGGCGCAGCTTCTGCACTTGCTCGACTTTCGCACGGGCCCGGTAGGAGTGCTGCAGGGCGAGGCCCGCGGCAGCGCCCGCGTGTACCAAACGCCCACCGCAGAATTCGAGCTGCAAGCATTCCAGATCTTGCCCGGCGAACAACCCACCATTGTCGATCGCCGTGGGCCGGAGATCCTCTTTTGCGAGCGCGGCAACATCAGCGTCGAGTGCGGCGCGCAAAAGCTCGCGCTCGAACAAGGTGAAGCGCTGTTCCTCGACGCAACCGAGCCCGGCTACGTGCTGCGCGGCGAAGGCACGCTATTTCGCGCCGGCGTCGGCGCCATCTGAGTCGTCCTTGTCCGGTTTCGGGCAACGCTCTCCGGTGTGGCCGGGCTCGCCTTCCGGAATGCGACACGGGTGCACTTCGACTCGCCGCGCGCGCGGCCTGTACGTCACCTTGCGGCGCTCTTCTTTGGTCTTGCCGTCTGGGAACGTCAGCGTCCGCTTCACGATCACCGACCAGCCGATCATCCCGCCTTCGCGCGTCTTTTCTTCGTCCGCGTCCAGACGCGGGTTCGGGATGTATTCGACCGGCGGCGGCACGATACTCTGCCGTTCCGACACCTCCGCGCGTACCCGGCGGCCACCGTTGTCACCGTAGATTTTGACGGTGATCGTGGTGTCGGTGTACTGCGTCTTGATCAGCGCGGCGGCGTCTGTGTCGTTCTTGAAGACGATGTCCGGGTGCGGGTAGCTGAGCGTGGCGTCGTAGCCCATGGGGTAACGGGTGAACCAGTAGCTATGCGGTTGCCGCTCCAGGATATCGTAGCCGCCGTAGAACAGCGCATTGAACAGCGTAGTCGCGAACTGACTGACGCCACCGCCGACGGTGTCCACCATGTCACCGTCTTCGATGCTGGGAGCCGGACGGAAGCCGTTCTTCACCGTGCGCGGTCCGATCAACTGGTTCACCGAGAACGTCTCGCCCGGGCGCACGAAAGTGCCATCCAGCAGGTCGGCAATGTGATGAATGTTTTGCACGCGCGGTTGACAACAAGCATGCCGCGTCGTGTACGTGCCCATCAGGCCGACGATGCCCGAATGCTCCGCGGCTTCGGTCGAAAGTGTCGGCGGCACCCCGGAGTCGAAGGGCAGCTCGCCTTTCTTGCTCTGGCTGGCAGCCGCGGCGCAGACCGCTAGAGCCACCGCCTGATCGGACAAAACCAGCCCAGAATGGCCCGGTTCGACGTGCACGTGGTCTCGGGCGTCGATCACGAAACGCGCGTTTTCCGGCTGCTGCTCCAGTGCCCCGCGCTGCGGATCGAGCAGCTGTTCGATCGCTTCGGGCGCGCAGCCGAGGCTGAGCTTGCCCGGTGCTGTGTCGGCTTGCACCTTCAACACCGTGGCCACTTGAGCGGCGGTCAGCTGCAAGCGTCGCGCGCCGTCGCTCGTCGAAAGCTCGACGTCCGAGCTCAGCATGCCGCGCGCCTGAGCAACGACGCGGTCGACCTCGGAGCGTTCCACGCCCGGAGCCTCGGTTCGCGTAGCGAGCGGCTCACTCTGACTGCCGTTCATGATCGCAGCGCGGAGTTGCGCCTCCGCGCGCGCGCGATCGAGCCGCGTGCCCGAGCGCGGATAGAGCGGAGTGACGCTCGTCCCCGTCACCGAGATACCGCCGGCAAACGGCGGATCCTTGATGGCGCCTTCTTGCCACGAGTCGAGTACGCTCGAAAGTTGGCTCGGATCGAAGCGCAGCTCGAGGCTCAGTCGGTCCGGACGGAAGCGTCGCGCAACGAACGCCGCGAAGCGAGACAGAATTCCACCGGAGCGCCCGACGCTCAGAGCACGCGCCGCAT
Organism: Polyangiaceae bacterium; assembly: GCA_036509605.1. Taxonomy (GTDB): domain Bacteria; phylum Myxococcota_A; class Polyangia; order Polyangiales; family Polyangiaceae; genus PMG-095. Next base: position 11,551 of record DATCFJ010000617.1, read on the forward strand.
TCGCCTCAGTGTTCACTGAGAAACCCACGGTTTTTGGCTGGAACGCGAGATGGCTGCCGGCGAGTGTCAGCGCGATGCTGCGGCTCGCGCGCTGCTCGACCCAGGCCTGGAGTTGCGCCTGTATCTGTTCGCGATCGAGCCCGGATACATCGAGCTCTGCGAGCCGCACTCCGTGGACCACGCGTCCGGTCCCGCGTTCGCTCAGCACGAATGAACCGGTGAGCAAAAGCCCACATACGCCCACGACAGCGAGCACCGAGCGCATCACGCGCGAGCGCGTGGCGCCGCGAGCGAAAGCTGGAGGTTCTCGATCTCGGCCGGGCGGCGTGGTCATTCGCCGGCACTTTTGCCATTTATCTGGCCCCGCGCGTGACCTTTTCACATGCGCCGCGTGGCATGCTAGACCTCTAGTTATCGTGTGGGTTCGTCGTTCGGCCATCCGCCCCGTTCCTTCGTACGCGACGCTTCCTTCGCATGCGCTCGAGTCCGTCCGCGACAACCTCGCTGAGGACGACGAAGAGGCGCGCACGCAGCTCGACGAAGCGTTCGAACGCTTCGAGCGTGCGCAGCCCGCGCTCGCCTCCCACGTGGCAGACGCGCTGGGCAAGCCGCTCGACGAAACGGCACTCGCTTTAGGCTATTTTCTGGCGCTTACCGTGTGGCTCGCCTTCGAACGCACCCACGGCACGTACATCGACGAAGTGAAGGAAGAGGAGCTGCAGGCCACCGATGAGCTGCTCACGCTCGACGAAGAGCTGCGCCGTGCTGACCCAGCCGAGGCCCTCGACAGCGACGACGTGATCGCCATGGAGCAGCCGCACGTGCTCTCCTATATCCACGAGCACATCGACGCGACCCTAGACGCCCACGCCGAGGAGATAGACGTAGACGACGTGCACACCGTCTACCGCGTGGTTCTGGTCGAGATTTTAGCGCTATCTTACTCGGTTAGGCGGCCGGAAGGTTACCCGGTGGCCAAGACCGAGCTGCTCGCCTAGCGAGCGGCCCGTAACGAGCGGCCCGCGTAGCGAGCGGCCGGGCTCAGCCTTCGGCCACGGTCACGCGATTGCGCCCGCCGTGCTTCGACGCGTACAGCGCCGCGTCCGCGCGGCTGATCAAGTCCACCATCGAGCCACAGCTCGGACCGCAGACGGACGCGACTCCGAAGCTCGAGGTAACGGCGAACGGTCCGTTCGGCCCCGTGAGCTTGAGATCCTCGATCGCGCGACGAAGACGCTCGGCGGCAATTTTGCCGCCCACGCCATTACTGCCGGGCAGGATCAAGATGAATTCCTCACCGCCGTAGCGCGCCGCGAGATCTCCACCGCGCAACTTGGAGCCGAATACTTTGCCGACTTGGCGAAGCACCTCGTCCCCTACTGGGTGACCGTAGGTGTCGTTCACCTTCTTGAAGAAGTCGATATCGCTGATCACGATCGTGAGCCACGTTTGATCGCGCGCGGCACGCGACAAGTCACGTTGCAGCGCCTCTTCGAAGGCGCGCTTGTTGGCCAAGCCCGTCAAGCCGTCGGTCGAAGCCAAACGAGACAATAGCGAGTTCGCTTCGATTAGCTGCTTACTGAGCGTTTCCTTCTCGGCGAGCAAGGTCTCCAAACGGCGCACGGCGGCGTCGTAGTTCTGCGTCATTTCGACGAGGCCGCGGTTCACGTCGACGAGCAGCCCTTCGATACTTTGCTGCGGTCCGATGTCGCGATCGAAGCCCTTCGCAGCCGTGACGACCAGCTCGGGAAGTTGTTGCGTCGCCGCGTCCGCGTCTTCTTGGCTCAGGCCGAGCGTCAGCACGGCGTCGATCGCGGCTTTGCGATTCTGAACCGGATCGCCGCCCTCCCACAGGGCTGCCAAGCGCTCTGCGGCCCAGGCCACGCGCGATTGCAGAGCCTCCGGAGGTGAGTCGGCGTGGTGCTCCGCCACGGCCGCTTCCACGTGCGCAGGCAGCATGAAGGACGCCGCTAACGACGCACCGACGGCGGGGTGGTCCTCGAAGCCCGCGGCGCGCTCGTGCATAACGCGATGCAGCGCCGGAAGCCGCGCAACCTCAGCGGCTCCGTCCAGATCCTCACGCGCACGCGACAGCAAGCCGACCTCCAGGAACAGCCCGGTCGTAAAGTACTCGTCGACTTCCTTCTTACCCAAACGTTGAGCAAGGAACTGCGAGGCCACGGCGCGGCGCAGTGAGTTGCCCAGCAGAATCCTGCCAGCCTCACCTACAGGGATCATGTCGGACAGCGCGAGGCTCATTCCGATACTGCGCATGCCGCGAATACCAACTAGAGACACCGCCTGCCGAACATCCGAGACATGGCGCTGCGGCCCGTAAGAGGCGCTGTTGACCATGGCGATGATGCGCATCGCAAAGCCCGGGTCGCTCTCCGCGAGTTTTGCCAAGTCCGGTAGCGATGCTTCGGGAGCTAGAGACTCACGCACAATCTGTAGCGCTATTAGCGATAGCGGAGCTTTCGAAGGTGGTTTGACTCGAGATGAGACTTGTGCGGCCATGAACCTCGTATCTCTGCACGGCCCGTGCCGTGGCGTCACTGCAGGATACGGTACTTCTTACGCCTGCTAAAGGTGCTATGGCGGATTTCGCCACCCTTAATCTGGGCACGCCGACACATGGCAACCGGTTTGTTGCCAATGCCGGACTCGAATGCTCGCTTTGGCCTAAATTGCGTCTTTGCGCGACGAAACGGCGAGGCGTTCGCCGATGACACGACGCAGCGCGAGCAGGTCATAGCGCGCGGGACGGTCATCGGAGAGATTCGAGATGTCCTGGGCGATGCCGTCCACGATGATGCGCGGCCTTTCCGGCACCTTCAGGGCTTCGCCCAACTTATGTAGCGCCGCCTGCTCGCTCTCGGTAACCACGCCATCGAGACGCGTGATCCAAGATGCAACGCCGTACACGAACAAGCGATCTTCCTTGGACAGGTTTTTGCGATCGATGACGCCGATGTCGACGGGGTTCTTGGTCGCCGCTTCGATCTCGGCGATCTCCTCGATGTCGAGGCCCTCTTCCAACGCGGTGCGCACGATGGCGTCCGCCTCTTCTTGATCGAGCTGCCCGTCAGCCCAACCTACGGCCGCAAGCGCTATATAGACATCCCGACCCAGCCCGGTCTTCTGTTCAGCCATCGACAAACCTCCGAGATCCAAAACCACTAACACACTTCGTTCGCCAAACGGAGGCGGTTTCAGGAGGCAGCCTGGGCGCGCGTCCGCGCCGCGCCCAGCGCGTGCTCGGCTTTAGCCTCGGCTTTCCGTCTCGTTTTGCGGGCTCGTTTTGCGGGGCCGGCCGACAGAGGTACGCTACGCCGGGTGCCTCGCTCAGACCGTTCAGTGCAGGTGCTGTACTTCGCCGCCCTGCGCGATCTAATGGGCCACGCGGAAGAGCAGCTCGAGCTGCCGTTTGAAGTCGAGACCGTGCGCGACCTCGTCCGTCACCTGCAACAGATCCGGCCCGCGCTGGCGGGCAAACTGGCCTCAGTGCGCGTAGCGCTCGACGAAGCTTTCGCAACGGATTCGGACGTTTTGGCGGGCGCGCGTGTGATCGCGCTCATCCCGCCGGTGGCGGGCGGCTAAGCCACAATTGCGAGGTGTGGCGCGCGAGGCTAGGCTCGGCTCACTCGGTGGCTTTCGAATTCCGCGTCGGTGTAGACGAAAACGGGCTGGGGGCTCGCTTGGGGCCCTTGGTGGTCACGGCCGTTCTGGCGCGCGTGGACGAGCGCGGCCGGCGCACGTTGAGCCGCAAGTTGCCCAAGGCGATCCGCGCTGATCTCGACGATTCGAAGCGGCTGCTGTCGCACACCGACGTCGCGCTGGGCGAGGCCTGGGCACGCGAGCTTTCCGCGGTACCCGTCGCGTCGCCCGCGCAGCTCTTCGAGCAGCTCTCGCTGGAGGGACTGGGCAAGCTCAAGAAGCTCTGTGAATCCCACGTAGCCGGGCAATGCTGGAACGACCACGGTGAGGCCTTTCAGGCGGAAGCTGCGACGCTCGCCCGCGTCACCAAGCATCGGGCCGCGCTTGCGGAACGCGGCGTAGAGCTACTCAGCGTGCGCAGCAGCGTGGTCTGCACGAAACAGCTGAACCACGCCAAAGGCCAAGGCACGAATCGCTTCGTCTCCGACCTGAACGCCATGGAGGCGCTGGTACTGGAACTGCGCGCCCAGGCCGGCGCGGACGTCGAAGCCGTGTGTGGAAAAGTCGGCGGAATCGCCGAATACTCAAAGTTCTTCGGTCCGCTCTCGGGACGCCTGCACGCGATTCTCGGAGAGGGCCGAGCGCGCAGCGGCTACCGCTTCCCCGGTCTCGGCGAGATCCACTTCGTGCGCGACGCGGACTCAGGCGATCCACTGGTGAGCTTGTCCTCGCTGGTTGGCAAATACGTGCGCGAGCTATTCATGTCGCGCATTGGCTCGCACTACGCGGAGACCAAGAGCGAGGACGAGCGTCGCCCGAGCGGCTACCACGACCCGGTCACCTCCGAGTTCGTGCTCCGCTCAGCGCTGCTTCGCAAGAAGCGAAAAATCCCCGATCATTGCTTCGAGCGAGAGCGCGTTGGCGAGCCGGCGGCAGAGGCTTGATCGATGTCCGACGCCTCCGCAGAGCGCATTTTGTCGGGCTCGCTCGGGGTCGCCGTAGCCCGCTTCGGCGCGCCACTCGCGCTCGGCATGGGTCTACAGACCGCGTTCAATCTGATCGACGCGTTCGTGATCTCGCGTCTCGGCGGCATGACCGCGGGTCCGGCGCTCGGCGCGATCGGAATCTGTGATCAGCTGGCCGCGCTCGGCACTATCATGAGCTATGGCCTGAGCGTCGCGACGGCCACGCTGATCAGTCGCAAAGTCGGCGAACGCAAACAGGAAGACATCAAAGAGCTCGCCTGGCAGTCTTTGATCGTGATTAGCGCGCTCGCCTTGTTTTTCGGGCTACTTGGCGCTTTTGGCGCGAGCTTCGTGCTGCGCGACGTAGTCGGAGCCAAGGGTGACGTCGCCAATCTCGGCGTACCGTATTTGCGCGTGATGCTTGGCGGCTCGTTCACGATTTTCTTGCTCATGCATTTGACCAGCGTGATGCGTGCGCTCGGCAGCAGCAAAACGCCCGTCGGCATGCTCATCGCGTCCAATGTCCTGAACCTCGTTCTGGCAGTCGTGCTCGTGTATGGCCCGGGGGATTCACCGGCGGTCCTAGCTTGGGGTCGGCCGATCGCGCGGCTGCTAGGCATTCCGCGCATGGGGCTGATGGGCGCCGCGTGGGCCACGCTCTTGGCGCGCGCCACCGTGCTCGTCCCGTTGATCGCGATCTTGATGAAGCGCTTCGGCTTGTTCTTGAAGCGGAGCGCACCCCATAGAGGCACCATCGCGTCGATAGTAGAGCTCGGCTGGCCGTCGAGCGCTCAGCTCGTGGTGCGCATCTTGGCCATGCTACTGACGCATTCGTTGGTCGCGCGCGCCTTCACGACAGCCACCGACCAGAGCGCCACCACCGCCCTCGGCATCGTTTTTCGCCTCGAAACCATGGCTTTGTTCGTGGGCCTCGGCTGGGGCAGCGCGGCGCAAACGTTCGTGGGTCAAAATTTGGGCGCGAAGAACCCCGAGCGCGCGAAGCAAAGCGGCTGGTACGCCGCGGCGTACAACGCGGCCATGATGGGCGCGCTCGCCACCTGCTACGTCGTTTACGGCGAGCGCATCGTGGGCTTTTTCGACTCGGACCCGAAGGTGCTCGCGCCCGCGCTCAGCTACCTCAAGTGGGTCGGTCCCAGCTACGTCGGTCTCGGCATCGGCATCGTGCTCGGTTCGGCGATTCAGGGCGCCGGCGCGTCGCTTCGCGCGCTCGCGCTAGACAGCGCCGTCATTGCCGGCTTTCAGTTGCCGACCAGCGTGATCTTCGTGCTGTCGCGCGGCTCAACCTACGTGGGCGTATGGAAGATAGTGGCGCTGACCTATTTGCTGTTGGCCATCGTTTATGTCTTTAGCTATCGCCGCGGTCGTTTCTGGAGCGGCGCGTCCGCCGAGCCGCACGCCGCTACGCCTGCCCCGGCGTCGTAGCCCCGTCAGGCAGCGCTCGTCTTGGGCTCGGCGAGCAGCCGCAAGCTCTCCGCCAGAGGCTGGTCGAAATGCACGTCGATTTGCGGGAACGCCAGTTGGACGTGGTGCTCCTTGAAGGCATACCAGATGGCCTCACGCAGCTTGGAGGAGGCAATGCGGTGGTTCCACGGATCACGCATCCAAACCGAAGCCTCGAACTCCAAGGCCGAGGCGCCGAAGTTGAGCAGCAGCACCCGCGGCTCATAACCTTTTTCTCGGTAGTCCATGGTGCGCGCGCACTCATCGAGGAGCGCCTTCACTTGGCGCACGTCAGCGCTGTAAGAGACGCCCACGGTGACGCGAACACGGTAAATGTTGTCTTCCAGCGTGAAGTTCTTCACGTTCGATTGCACGAGCGAGGAGTTCGGCACGATCACGTCCTCTTCGTCCAGCGTGCGCACGATCGTCGCGCGGATACTCATCTGCTGCACCTTGACGATCTGCCCGCCGACCTCGATCACGTCGCCCGGTTTGATCGTCCGTTCGAACAGCAAGATCACGCCAGAGACGAAGTTCTGGGCGATGTTCTGCATCGCAAAGCCGAAGCCTACCGCGAACACGGCACCCGCGGTGAACAGCGCGTCCAACTTGATACCCGTGGTACGGAGCGCAATCACGACACCCATCATTACGATGAAGTAGTGCGCGAGCCGCTCAATCGCGCCCACCTCACCGCTCGGTGCCAGCCCGCCGCGCGCGAAGAAGCGATGTAACGCCGCGCGCACGCCGCGCGAAATGCCGTAGCTGAGCAGGATGATACAGCCTGCGGTGACGAGCGTGATGACGTTCACGACCGTGGTGCCGATCTTGAACAGCTCCGCTGACAAGAACGGATCGGTTGGTCCCAATTGCGCATAGCTCATTTGCGACTCCGAATAGAGAACGTACATGGCGCCTCGCTCCTCGCTGACGGGCAGACAGAAGACCAGCATAACAGCTAGTTGTTACCGCCCAAGTCTCCGGATATGGTGGGTTTCGTGCCTGAGCTCGAGCATTTCGATTTGGTCGTCATAGGTGCAGGTCCCGCTGGCGAGAAGGCGGCCGCGCAGGCGGCGTACTTCAAGAAGCGCGTCGCGATCATCGAGTGCGAGCCGGAGCCCGGTGGCGCGGCGGTGCACACCGGCACGCTGCCCAGCAAAACGCTCCGAGAAACCGCACTGTACCTCTCGGGTTATCACGCGCGCGAGCTGTACGGCGTCGCCCTCGAAGTCGATCGCGGCGCGACTCTGCCTCGGCTGATGTCGCGCAAGAACGCCATCGCCGCCGCCGAGGCGCGCTCCTTCCGCCAGAACTTCGCGCGTCATGAAGTGCGTTACCTCCAAGGCCACGGCCGTATGGTGGACGAGCACACGGTCTCGATCACTTCCTCCACCGGCGAGCAACTAGTCAAGGCTGACTTCGTGCTGATCGCGACGGGCTCGAAGCCGCTTCGCCCCGCAGATATCGACTTCGCCGACGACTGGATCCACGACAGCGACGAGATCCTCACCATCCACGACATGCCGACCTCGCTGACGATCCTCGGCGGCGGCGTGATCGGCTGCGAGTACGCCTGCATGTTTGCGGCGCTCGGCATCGGCGTCACGCTGGTCGACGCGCGCGCGGAGATCTTGCCCTTCTTGGACTCGGAAATCGTGGCACGCCTGAAATCCGCGATGATTAAGCTCGGAATTCGCATGGTGCAAGGCCAACGCTGGACGAAGATAGCGCGCACCGAAAAGGGCGTCACCGCCACACTCGCCGACGGCAGCACGATCGAAAACGAGCAGCTGCTCTTCGCGGCGGGCCGCAGTGGCCGGGCCTCCGATCTCGGGCTCGACAAAGTCGGCCTGGCGCCGGATTCACGCGGCTACATCCCGGTCGATAAAGAGTTCCGCACCAAGGTCCCGCACATCTTCGCCGCGGGGGACGTAATCGGCTTTCCTGCCCTGGCTTCCGTCTCGATGGAACAAGGCCGCGTCGCCATGTGTCACGCCTTTGACTTCGGCTACAAGAAGGCGGTCGCCACCGAAATGCCCTATGGCATCTACACGATCCCCGAAGTCAGCTCGTTCGGCGAAACCGAAGAGACCTGCAAAGAAAAGAAGATCGACTACGTGGTCGGCCGCGCGCTGTACGAGAACAATGCCCGCGGCAAAATCACCGGCGACCTCGAAGGCATCACCAAGCTCGTCGTGGCCACCGAGACTCGCAAAGTCATCGGCATCCACGTCATCGGCGAACGCGCGACCGAGCTTGTCCACATCGGGCAAGTCGCTGTCCACCTCGGCGCCACCGTCGACCTCTTCATCGACATGGTCTTCAACTACCCGACCCTTGCCGACTCCTACAAATACGCCGCCTACGATTGCCTAGCCGCCCTAGCGAAGAAAGCGCAGCCCAACGCCGAACAACCGCCCTCACCAGCCTGAGGGATTGGGTTGATGGTCACGCAGTGCGCCTGAGAGCACTCAGCCTTCGGCGTCGCGGCGCGACTGCGCGCGCTTGGTGAGGAAAAGCTACGCCTTCAGGCCACCCTCCGAGTCCCTGATTTAGTGGAGATCACCCTCAAGATTGATCACATCTTGGGTCGCGGCGCGCTCGCCTTCGCGATTGTGGGTCGGCGCCTTTCCGCGCGCGCCCCAGATGCAAAAATTTACATAGGACGCGCTTCTGCGGCGTCTAGGATGCCCGCGAGAACCCCGATCTACGTCGGAAGACCCTCAAGATTGGTCACTCTCCTGAAAGGAGAGGGAGCCCCGCGGAAAGCGTCGTTCCCCGCGCCTTTTGCGCTCGCTCCGAATGCAAAAGTTTTACATGGAAGGCGCGGACTCGAAGGCACCAACCTGGGGGCAAGCGTTAATCCCCATGCTCAGGGGTGGTGCGCTTGGAGTCGATAGCCCTTGCGCACGCAAAACAGTGGGGAGCCCCCAGCAATTTGGGTCTGAAAACAGGCCAATTGTGGCGGTAATTCAGCCGTGCACGGCCGCTGATTGGTGGGGAGTCCCCACTATTTTCGCTGCGGGAAGGTCACGCGATTGGCGCTATCGAAGCCACGGTCACCGGGCAGTACTGTAAAGCGATCTTCTCAAGCGGCGAGATGTGACCAATCTTGAGGGAAGACCGACGTAGATCGGCTCTCACGCGAGGGCACGAGACCGTTCCCAGCGCTCGCGCGAGTCGCAAGCCACGATTCTGGCAAGCCGCCCGCACTCACGAAGGACATCCCGTCATTTCGGCCTAATT
>DATCFJ010000618.1:0-3948 GCA_036509605.1 Polyangiaceae bacterium
AAGCCACCGACCAGACGTGCTCGGTGCCCTTCAAGGTCACGAGATCGGTGAGCTTGCCGTGGTCCCACTTCATCACCTTGCCGTCCGGCAAAGTGCCGAGCACGACCGCGCCACCCCAGGCCTCCGCCAACGACGTCACCACGAGCGCCTTGGTTTCCGCGAGCACGCTGACCGCGCCGCCGGACAGCTTGAGCAACTTGCCTTCGTTGCCCGTGCCAAGCAGCACCGACCCGTCGCGCATCGGCAGCGCCGCCCAGATGGCCGTGCCTTGCGTGACTGGTACGGAGCCTAGATTGAACCCAGCGCGCACATGGCCCGCAGCGTCGACCGCGACGCCCTTCAGGTCCCCGCCCTTGAAGTCCGCGGATTTTTCGAGCGTAAAACGGCGCGTGCCGACGGCGGCGGCCTGTACCGCGCCGAGCAAGCTTGCGGCGATGAGCGAGTAGCGAAGGAGTCGATTCATGGCTTCACGTGAGAGGCAAAACGGCGAAAACAGAACAGCAACGGAACGCAAAATCAGCGCAAAACAGGGCGTATCGTGACCGACACGCGGTCGCGGCCCACCATGAATTGCGGCAAGTCGACGACCACACGGGTCGTCGTCGGAAAACTCTCGGGAGCGATCGACGACGTCTCGGGACGGATCACGTCGAGGGCGCCAGGCGGCAGATCGTGCGCCACGCGCCCTTTGAAGCTGACCCCTCCGTCGCCCGTGCCGAAGGTCACGACCGCAGATTTCGCTGGGTACACCGGGTTCTCGAAATTCCGGATCATGTCAGCCAGCGAGTCGGGGGACGCTTGGTCGCGCTCTTCACTGTAGCCGGGCACGATCTCCAGGTTCACGGTCTGCCCGGCTAGGTGCGCTGGCAGCGGCACCGAGACGACGCGCGTGATCTCGGCTCCCGAGTAAGGCACCAGCGTGAGGCGAATGCGCGCCGGCGAGCCCGCTTCAATCTCCGACTCGAGCACGTCGGCGCCGCGCAAGCGCAGGATGTCGCGCGCGTAGTGCAGGTCGATGTCCATCGACGCGCTCTCGATGATCGCTGGCTGCCAGGGATTGTTCAGCACGGAGGCGATCGCGCGCACCAAGTTGGAGCGGGAAAACTCGCCTGCTTCTGGCGTGCCGCCCATAGCCACGCCGTAATCCAACAGGGTGAGCTCGGGAAAGCCTTTGATCTTGAGCTTGCTGGTCGCGGTCCAGCTCACGTCCTGGTGCTCGTTGGCGACCCGCTGCAGCGCGCTGCCCAAGGCAACGGCTGCGAACGACGGCGACATGAATTTATCGTGCGCGACTTCGAAGCTCCAATTCGCGGTCGGAAAGCCAGGCGCGCCGTGGATGCTCATCTTGATCGGGATCACCGGCGCCTTGGCGCTCTGCGAGACGACGATCGCCGATTGGCGATCGTTGACCAGCGTGCCAACTTGCCGCACCGCCATGCCGATCTTGAACGAGCGCTGATCGCTGGCCAAAAACCAGAGCACGCGGCCAATCGCCGTCGGTAGCGCGGTGACGCCGAGCTCGCTCATCGGGTGGCCGAAGGCCACGAGCTTGTCGCCCTCGACGCGCGTCACGGTGCCGAGCCCCATCGCGCTCATGTCGCCGCGCACCAGCTGCACGCCGATCGCCCCGCCGTCGACGTAGCGAGTGGGCGCGGACGCTTCCTCCGCGCCGCCGCCGCCCGCTTGCAGTGGCTCGAGACCGAGCGGGCTCATCAGCTGCTGAGCGAACGCGATCGAACGGCTGCTCATACCGCCCAGCAAAATGGGCGTGGAAACAGGGGTGAGGGCGCTAACGGCGTGCGAGCCGTCGACGCCCAGCGAGCGGGCGAGCTGCGCCGCGTGCTCACGCAGGTCGTAGTGCGCCAAATCGCCCCGGTAGCGGTGGTTCGAGTCGACACTCGCGTGGCGCTCGCGTGCTCCTTGCGCCGGATTCGTCGCCTGCGGCAATAGCTGAAGCGGCCAACCGTCGATGCGCTCCGGCAGCGGACGCGCCATTTCGTCGAGCATGTAGCGGATCGGGGTGACGCCAGCCACGGGCTCCGAGCCGAACGACCAACCGTACGCGTACGCGCCGATCATCTTGTCGTTCAGGTAGATCGGGCTGCCGCTCATGCCGGCGACCACCTTCGTGACCTCCAGCCGCGGATGCTTGGTCTTCACCAAGATCAGGTCCTGCTTCGGCTGAAAATTTCTGAGCACGTCGATCACTTCGACGTCGAAGCGCTCGGGCTTGGTGCCGGAAAACACAGTCAGGCCGTAGCCCTTCATGCCCGGGTGGATCTCGCTCAACGGCATAATGTCGGGGCGACTCGATGCGCCGTCCGCGTGAGCCGAGCGCGGAGCCAGCGACAGGGGCAGCGGAAGCAGCAAGCCGACCAGCGCGGCACTGAACAGCAGAGAGGAGGAGCGCAAGGTCTTGGCAGTCTAGCAGGCTGCCGGGGCGGCAGGGCAAACCAGCAAATCCGTGGGTTTTGTGCGATTTTTCGGCCTTTGTATGGGACAGCGGGCGAAGCCCGATTGTTCCCGGCCCAAAGCTCTCGGACCGGCCACCGCGCTGAAACGAAGGCGGCTCGCGATCTCGAGGTATCTTCCGACCCGGACCCCGTGGACCTCGCTTTGATGATCGCCCTGTCGACCTCGCTCGGCCTGCTCTTGGCGACCCACGTCGCATTGAGCTTTGGCCTGGCGCGCATCGGGCCCTGGCACCGTGGGCTGGTCGCCTTCGTCGTGCCGCCGCTAGCGCCGTTTTGGGGCTACCACGGCAAACTGCATGCGCGCTCCTTGGTCTGGATCATCGCACTTGCCGTGCACGTCGCGTGCCTTACGGCCTCGGCGATCGGCAGCAGCTGAGCCGGTCAGTGCTCACTTCCGCTCCGGCTTCACCTTGCTGGCGGCGAACATCTGCGGGAAGCCCTCATTCACGAAGCGATCGCGAAGCTTCTGCGCGAGCTCCGGGTGGTCACGCCAAGGCACGGCGACGGCCAGCACCAAGCAGGCATCCTGGTAAGCGGGATACGCAGCCCAGGCGCCCGAAAACTCGGCCGCGCTGAAGCCCAGATTGACCTTACCGTCGACGCTGCGAGACTCCAGACTTTGGCCCTGCCAGCGCCCCAAGTGCGATTCGAAGGGACTGAACTTGACGTCGAAAGGGTGCGTCTGCGGCAGACCCCAAGCTTCGAAGTGCCGCATGCAGGTGTCGCTCTTCATGGGCGTGTCGGGCGGCAGGTCTTGCACGAACGCGATCAGCATCGCGTGGTGCTCGTCTCCGTAACGGAAGCCCACGTAGTGCTCGACACCGAAGTAACGCACGCGCTTCCAGTTGTCCGAGTCGGGCATGGGCACGTGCAGCTGAGCGTCCTTGTCGCTGCGCATGCCCCAAGGCGCGGTCAGCAGACGGTCGAGCGCGGCTTGATGCGCGTCCGGTGCGGCGGCGCCGGGTTCCTTGACCGTGACGGTCACAGGCGTGGGCGCTACTAGCGGAGCGGGGGTTGCCGCAGCCTGAGCAGGGGCGGGCTGCTTGGTGAGCTGCGGGCTACCGCCGCATGCCACCCCGAGCGTGCTCAACGTCAGAGGGACGATCGCCAACGCCCTGCAGACGAAGGAATTCGCGCACGATTGAAATACAGGCTGGGAGCGCACGTTAGTTATACGCCGCACGAAGCTGAATCATGACCTAGCCCAAGCGATTGCGCTGCGAAACTGCGGAATCCGCCGCAAAAAAAGCGGCCTTAGCGGCGGACGCGCGCCGTGATATGCCGAAACTCTTTGCGAAATTGGGATGGTGCCATGACTCAGCTCTCGTCGCCGTACACCGAAGCGCGCGCCACGCGGCTTCCGCGCTGGCTCACCGCGCTCGGCGCCGCTGCTTGGCTCATGAACGCGTGTGGGTCCAACACCGCACGCAAGGTGATCCCGACCAGCGAGGCCGGCGCCGGTGGAGAAGGCGGG
>DATCFJ010000619.1:0-3946 GCA_036509605.1 Polyangiaceae bacterium
ACCGTGGCGGCGATGCGATTCAGCGTGCCGTGGCTACCATCCACGGTGAGCCAGACAAGCCCCTCGGTCGCCTGCTGAGCTGCGAAGATCAACGGAATGGCCGCAAACATTCGCAGCGACCCACCAGCGCTTTTTGCGAGAGAGAGTCCGCCGAGGGTCGCTAGAATGCCGGAGAGCGCGAAGCTTCCTGGCGCTGAAAAACACATCGTTTCACTCTCGCTCGCTGGCGGGTAAACCTGCGCCGGCGCGCCGAGCCGCCGCGCGAGCTCCGGTTCTCGACTGTACACGCTTGGTTTGCGACCGCCAGGGCCGAAACGGCGCGGCCAACAAGCAAAGTGTGGCGCTTGTGCCGGCTCGTCGTGGCGCTTTGGTCGACGGATCGCTCAAGCGCCCTGCGGATGAGCGATTACTGAGAACGGGTGCTGCGCTCGGTGAAACCGATACCAATGCGCAGAGTCGAGCTCGCGGAGCGCGACCCGGCCCGCGCACAGCTCGCGACCGCCGCCGCCTCCGGTCTCGCACCCGCCGGGCCAGAGCTTCGACGCCGGCCGGTCGAGGTCGCGTTCGACGGACGTCCCTGTGTGGTGATTAGCGCGCCGCTGTCGGTGCGCGAGGGGGGGGCCACTGAACTGAGAACGTGTCCGGCCCGTGTTCACGATTCAGCCAGGGATCTTCGAGGGTCGCGCGAGATCAGCCTGGTTTGGACGGGGCTGGGGTCAAATCCCCAAACTCGGGGGTGAAGCGCTGAATTAGACGCTTCGGGATCCCCGAAGGGGGGCACTTTCCGCGGGTGCGGGGGAGAATCCCCCGACGACGGAGACTATGCTCGCGGCCGCGATGAGGTTCCGAGCGATCGCCATGGCGAGTGAGCGAAGCAACGCGGTCGGTACCGTTGAGCTCGAATGCACGCCTGCGGGTTTGTCGCTCGTGTACTTGGAGGTGGGTGGCTTCTCGGACGGCTATGTTCCGACCACTCAGACGCAGAGCGAGAAGTTGCTCGTGCCTTGGCCGCAGCTAGTGGAGGCGTCGGTTGACGGCGAGCAAATATTCATCGCGCTCGATCCAAAGCTCGGCCCGCTCAACCGATTGTGCCTGGTCAATTTCTCGACCGGCAGCACGGCGCACCACCACAAGTTGTATCGACGACGCCTGTTGGTTCGGTTGGCGACGGTAGGCGCGGCGTTGAGCGGAGCCTTGATCGCGAGCGGTGCGGCGTTTCGTTTGGCACCCGGGACGAGCGCCGCGAGCGCGCTCGGCATTGCCATCACCACTGCCGTTGCGCTGTGCGTGCTCGGCTTGTTCGCGGACCAATTGCTGAAGAGCGGCGGGCTCGAGGGCTCGATGGCGCGCGACGCCTTCGCCTCTGACCTGTCCGGCTTCGTGCCGAGCTTGGTGCGCTCGCCCGTTACTCCGAGTGGCCCGCCGAGAGCTCCGCCGCTCGCAATATTCCAGGGATTTTTGCCGAGAACCACGGCCGCCATCGTGATGAGCTTGACGGCTCTGACGCTCGCTTTCGTGCTCATGGTCCGTTGGCTCCTGACGTCGGACCCTGCGCACGAGCTTGCGGCTCACGCGGCGCGCGCGGCCGACTTGCCCGCCCAAACCAGAGAACGACAAAAAGCGGAAGCAGAGCCCGCAGCGCCAGTGCACGAGGCTGCTCCCAAAGCGCCTCAGCCAGTCACCTCATCCGCCGCCAAGGCGGCCGCTGCGGTTCCGGAAGCAGCGGCGTGTCGTTGTCGTCGTTCCGATTCGCTGCTGTGGCAGAACCCGATCCCGGTGCTGAGCGTGCTCACGCTGTCCAAGCACTCACGCCGGGGGCGCGAAGAAGACGAGCGCAAGGACAAGAACTATCTGGAGCTCGATATAGGCGTCGTCAACAACTCGAGCGACCCACTGAGAGACGTGGCGCTGATCGTCGAGTTCTTCGAAAAGGACCCGCCGCCTTCGAACAAGCGCTATTCGACGGCA
This sequence comes from Polyangiaceae bacterium, assembly GCA_036509605.1. GTDB lineage: Bacteria > Myxococcota_A > Polyangia > Polyangiales > Polyangiaceae > PMG-095. Next base: position 1,969 of record DATCFJ010000619.1, read on the forward strand.
ACGCGCCCGCTGTTTTTCGAGGGCCCACTGTTGCCCGGCCAAGCCATTAAATGGGACGTCGAAGCGCGCGGCACGGATTTCGAAGTCCACAACGCGCTCACTGGTAATGTCGGTGTCGAAGGCGAAAACGCGGCCGCGACCAACCTGCTCGCCGAGCTCTTGCACGCGCACAACCGCCCAGTGCGCATGCACGGCGCGATGCTGCTCACGTTCTTCGGCGATCCGCGCGCCAAAGATGCGATTGGCGAGCTGCGCGAGGCACTGCGCGAAGACGAAGCGCCGTACCTCGACCGCTTACTGCAGGCCGTCTCGGACGTGCACGTGTGTGGGCTCAAGGTCGCCGAATCTGGCGAATCACGCTCGGTGCGTGCGTGTGTCTTCAATGCCAGCAAGGAGCCGAAGAAGAGCCTCGGTATCCGGGTGCGAGGCCTCGACGCGGTTGAGCTCGACGAGAACCCGTCGGGCGCGCCGCCCAACGTCATCGCTGAAGCGACGATCGCCGTGCCCGGCGAGGTCGCGCCCGACACCGGCGTCGCCGTTACTGGAGACTTCGATCTGAATGGCACGCGCCCGCTCACGTTCGAGGCCTTCGCAGATAGAATCGATTTGTTGCCCCGCTAATTGAGGATCACCACCATGCCGCATTTCACCTGATCTTTTCGGCACGTCACGCGCCGCACGGGTTGGGTCGGCCCGCTCTCTGCCGTCTGCGTTTGGCTATTGGGTGAGCACCGAGCGCACGCAGCGCATTCGGCAGCTGCTCGCGGACAGGCTCTTATAGCTCTGCCTTAGCCGCAGGCATGGCGATATTGGCCGCCTGATACATCTGGAGCAGGCCTGCTTTGTCGTTCGCTTTCGCGATCGCTTCTTCGGGCGCGACGATGCCGTCTTTCACCAGCCGAAACAGGCTGTCGTTCATCAGCGCCATGCCCAGCTTGCGGCCGGTTTGCATGATCGACGGGATCTGGAAAATCTTCTGCTCGCGGATCAGATTCGAGATCGCCGGCACGCCGAACATGATTTCCCAGGCTGCCGCGCGGCCGCCGCCGATCTTCTTGCACAGCATCTGAGCCATCACGCCCTTCAGGCTGTTGGCGAGCATGACGCGGATCTGATTCTGCTGCTCGGGCGGATACTGATCGATGATGCGGTCGATCGTGGCCGGCGCCGACGACGTGTGCAGCGTGCCGAACACCAAATGGCCGGTTTCTGCAGTCTCTAGGGCGATCGCGATCGTCTCTAAATCGCGCATTTCGCCTAGCAACACGATGTCTGGGTCTTCGCGCAGCGCGGCGCGCAGGGCCTTCTTGAACGAATCCGTATGCTCACCCACTTGGCGCTGATTGATCAGGCATTTCTTGTTCGGGTGCACGAACTCCACCGGATCTTCGATGGTAATGATGTGATCGCTGCGCGTGCGATTGATGTAGTCGATCAACGCCGCCAGCGTCGTGCTCTTGCCGGAGCCGGTGGGGCCGGTGACGAGCACGAGGCCTTTCGGTAAGTGGCAGAGCGAGAGCACTTCTTTCGGAATGCCGAGCTCGTCGGTCGACAAGATCTTGCTGGGAATGACGCGGAACACAGCGCCAAGGCCTCTGAGATCCACGAACAAGTTGGCGCGGAAACGGCAGATGCCGGGCAGCTCGTAGGCGAAATCGCTGTCGTGCGTGCGCGCAAACTCTTCGCGATTACGCGCCGGCACGATCGGCATGATCATGCGCTCCATGCTTTCGGGCGTCAGCACTGCCTGGCCGGGCAACTGCTGCATCTCGCCGTCCTTGCGGATCATCGGCGGGGAGGTGATGGACATGTGCAAATCGGAGCCTTTGCTCTCGACTAGTTGTTTCAGTAGGCGGTCGATCTCTGCTGTCGCTCCGCCGCCGACGGCGGGCATGCTGGGCCGGCTCGCCGCCGAAAAGCTGCCGCTCGGGCTAGGCATCGACATGGCCGGCGCGCGTTCGAGCTCTGCTTCGACGAT
>DATCFJ010000620.1:0-2159 GCA_036509605.1 Polyangiaceae bacterium
AGCAGGGCGTGGCGTCGTCCTTGGCGTTGCCCGAGCTCGCTGCTGATCGAGAACGCAGCCAAGTACCAGAGCCCGCGCGACAACAAGGCGTCGCTCTCCGGATGGGGGTACTCGATGCGCGGGCAGGGGAGCTCGCCGGGAAATTCGAGGCGCATGTCGAGGGCTTCGTCCCACAGTGCTTCCAGTGAATCGGCGGACAGCTCGGCGCCTTCGAGCAAGGCGACACCCGCGGCCCGAAACGTCATTTCGACAGCCGCGCTGTGCCCCGCGCTGTCCGCTCCCTCTAGCTCAAGTACATTGTCGATGAACGCGCTGCCGCGGTCGGAAAGCCGCTGCACGAGCTCGCGAGCAATGGTCGGCGCGGCATGACCGCGCAGCAGCGCTTCGCCAAAATCGTTCGGGGCGCCGGAGACTAACGCGCGGGTTGCGTCCGCGCGCAACGCGTTCGAGAACCAACGCGGCCCGAGCGCAAGCTGCGTGTCTTGTTGTGCGCTGCTGCCGGCGTCGCGCAGCAGCTCCGCGCGTTGCAGCGCACGCACGATGCGAAACGCGCCCGGTGGGATCTTGCGCGCAGCTTTCTCGATATCCGCCGGGCGAATCGTGGAGTCGACTCGACTCAAAGACAGCCGCATCCAGTCCAAATCAGCCTCGCGCTGGTGTTCGAGCGGCACTAGCTCGAGCCAGCCCTCGAGCGAACGAGGCTCGTCCCAGGCGGCGTCGGAGTCGGCCAGCACGCGCCGTCCGAGGCTGACCAAGACTTCATAGCCATTGCGCTTCAGCCAGCTGGCATGAGCCGCCTCGGGGTCGACCGTTGCCAGCAGGCGCTCGCGACAGAAACGCTCCGCGAGCTTCTGCGGAGATTTGCCGTGCAGCGTATGCACGCCGAGCTCGTCCGCGAGGCCGCATAGGCCCAGCGCCGCGCCCAGGCCGTCCAGCACGCCGCTGCTCAGCATCTCGCTCTGCAACCAATCGAGCGTGCGCTTGGCGTCGAAGCGACCATCTGCCGGCAAACGTTGCGCGACCCACGCCACTAGCTCGTTCAGGTAGCTGGCCGGGTCGGGGGAAGCATGTACTTGCCAACTCGGATCGCGCGGCTCGAAGTCGCCCGCGACGCAGACCTCGCTGCGCGGTGGGCGCTGCAAAGGTAGGCGTTGTGCGGAAAGCTCGATGAACACCGGGCCGTGCTCGGGGAGCCGCGTGAGCGCTTCTTCGAAGGTGGCCGCTTCGAGCACCTGCGCGAGCCCGCGCGCTTGCAGGAAGCGCCCCACCAAGGAGCGCCCAGAGCCGCTGGGGGCCCGCCAAAACGTATTGCGGTATGCGCCCGGGGTGAGGACGACCGGCGGCAGACCAGGGCACAGGGGCTCTTCAACCAGGTCGAGGGCACGCGCGTAGCGCAGCGAGCTCAGCCGGAGGCGCCGCAGGTCGCCTCGCACGGCGCCGGCCGCCGGGCTCCCTGGCGCTCGCAGGTCGTCCAGGGGGACGCCGAGCACCTTGGAAAGGACCCGCTGGACCCCGACGCGCTCGGCGAGCCAGTCCGCTTCTTGGTTCCGATCCAGCTTGCTGAAGATGCTGGCCAATGAGCGCTCCGCCATCCGTGATTCGGTCGGCCAGTCGCTACTCTCCAGAGCCGCGCGTGCCAGCTCGCCGTAGCTACGACAGCCCGAGTCGGACTGGTCCATCAGGTCGCGCAGCCAGCCCATTACTCTGTCCGTGAATCCGAGCGCATCAGCTATCGATTATTGATAGATAATGCAAAAAGATGCAAACGCCTGCCATAAAGCTGGCGCGGAAAGATAGGCCTAGATTCCTGCGGGATCGCGTGAATCGCGACGTCCTCGTCAGCTAAGCAGCCAGTTAACGGTCGATTTGGACCGCGATCAGGCGCCCGTGGCGCTCGGAAACGGCCCGTGGGCCTGGCTCTGGAGCAGCCGCGCGCGGTGCCGGCCAAAAAGCCGGAATCGCAGGTCTCGCTCGCGCTGCGCTTTGGCTGCGAATCTGGGCTTCACTTCAGAGTACAACCGCCCGCGCGATGGCTGAGACGATCCAAGGGCTGCTGGTTTGGTACCTCGTGTTTCTGTTCAGCACGACCTTCCACGAGTTCGCACACGCCTTCCTGGCCTACAAGGGGGGCGACCTGACGGCGTACGAGACGGGCCACG
>DATCFJ010000621.1:0-10425 GCA_036509605.1 Polyangiaceae bacterium
AAGTCACTCCGCCTGCAGCCGCCGCGCGAGTCGCGGTCTCGAAGCCCTCCCATTCCGTGCGGCCGGGCTCGTTCACGTGCACGTGACAATCCACCAGGCCCGGGCCAATGACCGAATCCCCGACGTCGAGCGCGCCGGTCAGTGCCTTCGGGCCCTGCACGACCTCAGCAATCTGCTCGCCGTCCAGGAGCACGGTGGCGGGACAGAGCCCGCTCGGGGTCACGACACGAGAGCTGAAATAGCCGATATTTCCCATCAGAACTCCGGCACCGCGTACCCGCACAAGCTGTCGAAGTGGGCCGCGCTGTCCTCCAAGAACAAGGAGCGCGTGATGCCAGCGACCAGCCGAGGCGCGGAATACTTCAGCCCCGAGATACTGGCGCCGCCGAAGCCCATGCTGACTAGCCCTCCAAAGGTGTAGTTGTACAGGTGTGCGAGGAACGGTGCTTCACCCAAATGCCGCTCCGTGAATTCGAAGCCCGGACCCAGGTATGGGTGCCGCAATAGATCCTCGTGCTGATCTTCGGCTGGTGGTGTGTAGCGATCAGCCCAACGGGCAATCCGTGATTCGAAGTTAGCGAGCTCGGGGCGCGCCGCCAAGTCGGTGACCGAGCCCGTGGCCACGATCACGAAGTCGACCTCGAAGCGCGCTGATTCCGTTTCGATCAGCACGCTCTCGCCTCGCGCGCTGAGAGCCTTCCAGTCGGCAGCGGCGTGTAACTGAAAACCGGCGTGCGCTTGTGCACGCGCCAGAGTGTCCTTGGGCGGCAGCTGACCCATGCGCATGATTTGTAGGATAAAACGCCACTTTTCTGGATCTGGAAGATCCGCGTGGTGCTTTAGAAATCCCACGAACTCCGCCCAGCGGTACGGGTTCACGTTGACGAGCTTGGGACGTCGGAAGAACAAATGCACGTCACGCGCGCCTTCCTCGAGCGCCGCCGCTGCGTTGTCGAAGGCCGAAGCGCCGGCACCGAGCACCGCGACGCGCTTGCCCCGCAGCGCGCCAAAGTCGATGTTGTCTCGCGTGTGCGCGTACAGGTGCGCTGGCAGTGCGCTGCTGATTCTGCGCGGGACGCGCCACTCACCTGAACCGTCGATGCCCGTGGCCAGCACGACGCGCCGCGCCCGCAGGCTGCGCTCGCCTTCGTTCGTCCGACACGGCACGAGGAAGTGACGCGCTTGCTCGTCGTAGCCTAGCGCTCCGACGCTCGTGTTCGCTCGGACGGGGATGTTCAGCGTTTCACGATACCAGGCCAGGTAGGCGGCCCACTGCTCCTTGGGGAGCATCCCAAGGGCCGCCCAACTGCTGTCGCCGAATTGCGCTTCATACCAGGCGCGCGGTGTCAGGTTGGGGATCCCTAGATCCGGACCGGTTAGATATTTGGGAGTGCGTAGCGTGTGCATGCGCGCGAAGCTGAGCCACGGTCCCGCCCGATCCAGCGGATTTCGGTCGAGCACGAGCAGGTTGCTCACGCGCTCGCGCAGCAAGCCGAACGCGGCGGTCAAGCCGCTCTGGCCGCCGCCGACGATGATTACGTCGTAGACCGCTTCGCCTGTAGTGGCAGTGCGCGGCGCGACCCAGGGCCGACTCGGATACTCGAGTAGCTCGAGATCGCGCTCTACGCGGCGCGCAAGCTCGGCCAGGCCTATCGCGCTCAACGCCGACATTAGGTCACTTGGCGCTGCAGCACGCGCTCCAAGCGCACGTCCGAGAGCGCGCGCAAATGCGCGGCAGGCCGGCCATGCCGCAGCGCTACGAGCTCGGCCACGATGCTGACCGCAATTTCCTCCGGGGTCACCGCGCCGATGTCGAGCCCGACCGGAGCGAACACGCGCTGCGAGGGAAAATCCCCACCGCGCTTGGCGCGCACGCGTTCGACGAGTCGAAATACTTTGCGCTTGCTGCCCACTAGGCCCACATAGTTGGCGTTCTGACTCGCAGCCGCCGCCAATGCCGCTTCGTCCAGCTGATGGTCATGAGTCATGATCAACACCCAGTCCGCGTCGCCCAGCGCGGCCTTGCGCAGCTCATCACCTGGATCGCCGAGTATCAGCTGACAGTCGGGGAAGCGTTCGGCAGTATTCAGCTCTTCGCGATCATCGATCACGTGCACTTCGAAGCCCACGCTGCGCGCAAGCGTGGCGGTGGGCTTGGCGACGTGACCCGCGCCCAGTAGCCAGAGGCGCGGCACCGGCAAAATTGCTTCCACGAAGATCTCCATTCTGCCCCCGCAGCACATGCCAAGGTCGTGAGCCAAATCACGGATCAAGAGCTGAGAGCCGCCGTGCGCTAGCGCGTGTTGTAAAGCAGAAAGCGTCGCGTGTTCGATAGCCCCACCGCCGACAGTGCCGAGCGTGGAACCATCTTCCCGCAGCAGCAGCCGCGCGCCCGGCCGTTGTGGGGTCGACCCGGATGTGCGCACGACGGTGGCCAGAGCCCCGCGCTGACGGCTCGTCAGCAGCTCGAGCAGAGCCTGAACGACATCGCGCACCTTCTAAGGATGTGCCAAGGCGCGCGGTTCGTCCATATTTCTCGACCTGCCTACACCGGAAACAATGCGCCCCGCATGATAGGCTGAAGGCCATGAGCGTTCGGTTCGTGCTGAACGGAAGAGCCGTTGACGCGGCAGGCGTCGGCTCGCACGTGAGCCTGCTCCAGTGGCTACGCGCACAAGGCTTGTGCGGCACGAAAGAAGGCTGCGCGGAGGGCGAGTGTGGGGCGTGCGCGGTAGCGCTGCTGAAGAGTGAGCCTGGCGAAGCAGGTAGCCATTTCGAGGCCGTAAATAGCTGTCTGTTGCCGCTCGCGGCGGTGAGCGGCCGTGAAGTGGTGACGGTCGAAGGCGTGGCCGAGCCGGACGGCAGCTTGCATCCGGTGCAAGCCGCTATGGTGGCGGCCGGCGGGTCGCAATGCGGCTACTGCACGCCGGGCTTCGTCGTCAGCTTGTTCTGCGAGTACTACCGGCCAGGCCGTGTAGAATTCGATCCCGAGAGCATCAGCGGCAATTTGTGCCGCTGCACCGGCTATCGGCCGATCGCTGAGGTCGCGCGCGCCTTGCCGGTGCCCAGCAGTCACGACGCTCGCTTGCTTCAGCTGAGTGCTCGTGCGCCCGCGCTCGTGGCGAGCAAGAGCGGCAGCACCGCAGCGCGCTTTTTCCGACCGGCTACGCTCGCCGAGGCGTTTGCGCTATTCGCCGCGCACCCCGGCGCGTTACCGATTGCGGGCGGTACGGATCTGATGGTGTACGCCAACCAGCGCTACGAGCGCTTCCCTACGTTGGTTTCGCTGGAGGCGCTGGCTGAGCTGCAAGAGCTCAGCATCACTGAGACAGAGCTGGTGCTCGGCGCGGCGGTGCCGCTCGGCCGCATCGAGCAAGCGCTGCACGCCACCGACGCGGCGCTGCTCACGCAGTTGCTGCCGCTGTTCTCGTCGCGCTTGATCAGAAATCGCGCCACGCTCGGTGGCAACCTGGGCACTGCTTCGCCGATTGGAGACTCGGCGCCCGCACTCTTGGCCCTCGGCGCGCAGATCGAGCTTGTGAGCCAGCACGGCTCGCGTGGCATGCCGTTGGCTGAGTTTTTTCTGGGTTACCGGCAGACCGCGCTCGCGCCGGGGGAGCTGATTCGCGCGCTCGGCATCGCTCGGCCGTTGCCGACATTTCAGCGCTTTTATAAGGTCAGTAAGCGTGCGCTAGACGACATTTCCACGGTCGCCGGCGCGTTCGCGCTCACGCTCAGTGGCGACCGCAAAGTGACGCGCTTCGGCGTTGGCCTGGGTGGCGTCGCGGCCACACCGCTGGCCGCTCCGTCACTCGAACAAGTCGCGCTGGGCAAAGCCTGGAATGAGACGACGCTCGCGCTCTTGCTGGATGAAGCCGAAAAGCTCGGCACGCCGCAGAGCGATCTGCGCGGTAGCGCCGCGTACCGTCGCGCCATGATCGGTAAATTGCTCGAGAGGTTCTTCTGGGAGAGTCAGGCGTACGCCGAGGCGGCAGGATGAACGTCGTCGGTCGGGCGCTGAGCCACGAGTCGGCCGTGCTGCACGTCACCGGTCGTGCGACGTACGTCGAAGACTTGGCCGTCAATACCGCACGCCTCGCGTTCGCCTGGCCCATTCAGAGCCCGCACGCGCACGCTCGCGTTTTGGAGATCGATTTCGGTGCCGCGGCCGCCATGCCCGGCGTGCTTTGCTGTCTGGGCCCGGGCGACGTGCCGGGTGAGAATGATGTGGGCCCAGTCCGCCACGATGAGCCGCTTTTCCCGACGGAAGTGGGCTTTTCCGGGCAACCGGTGGCCTGGCTCGTGGGCGAGAGCTTAGAGCAGGCTCGGCTCGCTGCCGAGCATGTGCGCATCGTTTATGAGGCGCTGCCGGCGCTGCTCTCGATCCAAGCCGCCATTGCCGCTGAAAGCTTTCACGCGCCGGCTGAACGCATGCGGCGCGGTGAGCCTGAACGCGCGCTTTTGGAAGCAGCCTCGTGTCTGGAAGGAGAGCTCACGATCGGAGGCCAAGAGCACTTCTACCTAGAGACGCAGGCCGCGCTCGCGGTGCCTGAAGAGGCCGGCGGCGTGTTCGTGCACTCCTCCACACAGCACCCAACCGAAACTCAAGAAGTGGTGGCTCGCGTGCTCGGTATCGCCAAACACTTGGTGACCGTGCAGTGCCTGCGCATGGGCGGCGCGTTCGGCGGTAAGGAGACGCAAGCCAATCTGTGGGCGGCCGTCGCGGCCCTGGCCAGCGCGAAGCTCAAGCGCCCCGTGTTGGTGCGTCTGACGCGCGCCCAAGACATGACCATGACGGGCAAGCGGCACCCGTTTTTTGCGCATTTTCGGGCTGGCTTTACGCTTGAAGGCCGGCTCCAGTCGCTCTTGCTGGAGCTGTTCAGTGACGGCGGCTTCAGCTTGGATTTGAGCCTGCCGATCATGGGTCGCGCGCTGTTCCACATCGACAACTGCTACCTGCTGCCGCACGTGGAAGTAACGGGCAGGGTGTGCCAGACGCACGCCGTCTCACACACCGCGTTCCGCGGCTTCGGCGGCCCGCAAGGCATGCTCGTCATCGAAGATATTCTGGATCGCATCGCGCGGGTGCTCGAGCTGCCGCCCGAGGTCGTTCGCGAACGGAATTTTTATCAACCAGGCGACACGACGCACTACGGCCAGCCGGTGAAAGACGCCGAGCGCATCACGCGCATCTGGTCGGAGCTGAAGGCGACGAGCGATTTTTCTTCGCGCCTGGCCGACGTCGACCGTTTCAACGCGGCCCACCCGCACCACAAGCGCGGTTTGGCGATCACGCCGGTAAAGTTCGGAATTTCCTTCACCACGACGTTCTTCAATCAAGCGGGCGCGCTGGTCATCATCTACAAGGACGGCAGCGTCCAGGTGAACCACGGCGGCACGGAGATGGGGCAGGGCCTGCACACGAAGATGTTGCAGGTGGCGGCCGACTCGTTGGGCGTGCCGCTCTCGTCGCTACGTATCATGCCCACGCGCACGGATAAGATCCCGAATACCTCTGCTACGGCGGCCTCCAGCGGATCGGATCTGAATGGCGCGGCGATCAAGATCGCGTGCGAAACTCTGAAGGCACGGCTGACCGCAGTAGCGGCTGACCGCCTCGGGGTCCCCGCGTCCGAGGTCGTCATCGAGGCCGGTCAAGTGTTCCCGCGCACACGGCCCGAAGCCGCGCTTGGCTTCGCCGAAGTCGTGATGCTCGCGTATCTACAGCGCACACCGCTGTTCGCGACGGGCTACTACAAGACGCCGCATATTCACTTCGACCGCGAGACCGGTCAGGGCGAACCGTTTCACTACTTCGCCTATGGCGCAGCGGTGAGTGAGGTCGAAATCAACGCCTTCACCGGGCAATATCGCATCCTCCGCAGTGACATTCTGCATGATGTCGGCGATTCGTTGTCGCCGTTGGTCGACCGCGGCCAAGTCGAGGGCGGCTTCATACAAGGCATCGGCTGGCTCACGACTGAAGAGCTAGTCTGGAGCGAAGGCGGCGCCTTGCTCACGAGCGGCGCCTCCACTTACAAGCTACCCACGCTCAGCGAGTGCCCCGCGGTGCTCAATGTCGCGCTGCTCGAGCGAGCGCGCGAGCCTGGCGTGGTGTACGGTAGCAAGGCAGTCGGTGAGCCACCGTTGATGCTCGCGCTCAGTGTGCGGGAAGCGTTGCGCGCCGCCATCGCGTCATTTGCCGGCGGCATCGTGGAGTTGGCGTCGCCGGCCACTCCGGAGGCTGTATTTTGGGCGATCGAGCGCATTCGTGGCGCTGAGAGTGGCGACGGCCGATAACCTTCTCGTCGTCCGCCTGACTGCGGTTGACCCAATCCACAGCGAAGCCGGCGTTTTGGGCTAGGCCCGTAGCGTGTAGGCTCGGGGCGAGGTCCAGTGGAGGCAGTGACTCTCGTCCGACGGCTCGTGCTGGGATGCGCGTTGAGCGCGTTCGGTTCGACGTTCTCGGGCAGTGCGCGCGCCGACGAGGCCCTCCGTTTCGATGGGCGAGACCACTACACGCTTTTCGATCGGCACCTGCAGACCCGTGAACCAGGAACGCCCCGACGGCGTGCACGGGGACTTCTTCCGCATCGAGCTGCCGTCGAAGCACTGAGCCCCGGCCGGCGCGCGAGGGCTCTTCCACCAACGTTCGACGGACCGGAGCGCTGAGGGCGACCTATTGCAACAGCTCGTGCAGACGAGTGGCTAGCTGCTCGGCCGAATAGGGCTTGGGCAAAAACTCGATGCCTTGGTCCACGATCCCGCGCTCGGCAATGACGTCGTGAGCGTACCCGGAAACGAACAAAACGCGCAGGCCGGGCAGGCGCTGCACCGCGTGCTCAGCCAGCGTGCGGCCGTCCATGCCAGGCATGACCAGGTCAGACAGGAGTAGGTCCGGTGGCGGACGAAGCGACGCGAGGGCCCGTAGCGCGCTCTCACCATCGGGAAAAGCATGCACGATGTGACCCAGACGTTCGAGCACCGCCCTGGCGAACGCAGCTACCTTCGAGTGGTCCTCGACGAGCAAGATCGAAGCTTTGCGCGTCCGCGGCAGGGGCAGGGGCAGGGGCGCCTGAGCGCTCGCGGACGGCGCAGCCAAGCCCATGGTTGCCGCCGGCAGGCGGATCTTGAAGACGGAGCCTCGCCCGAGCTCCGATTCGACTTCGATCTGACCGCCATTCTGTTGAACCGCGCCGTACACCATTGCCAACCCGAGCCCGGTTCCCTTGCCGGCTTCTTTAGTCGTGAAGAACGGCTCGAACAGGTGAGCCCGCACGTCGTCGGTGATGCCAACTCCGTTGTCCGAGACCGTTAGTAGCACTGGCAGCGCGAGCAGAGCGCCTTCGACGCTGCCGACGGAACAGGTCTCGATCGTCAGCCGGCCGCCGTGGGGCAGGGCATCGCGAGCATTGACGGCTAAATTCAAGATCACCTGCTCGAGCTGCAGTGGGTCGAAGCAAACCGGTGGAAGGCCATGCCCACAGACCGTCTGAAGCCGAATGTCCTCGCCGATCAGCCGCAAGATCATTTTCTCCATGCGGCGAATGACCTCGTTCAGATCGAGCGCTCGCGGCGTGATCGCCTCCTTGCGAGAAAATGCCAGCAACTGGCGAGTCAACGCCGCTGCCGACTGCGCAGCCTCCGCCGCATCACGCAGGTGGACGCGGCCCGGGTGCTCGCTGCTGAGCTCGGGCAGGCTGAGCTCGATTCCTCCCAAAATGACCGTCAACATGTTGTTGAAGTCATGAGCGACACCGCCCGCCAGCCGCCCAATCGACTCCATTTTTTGGGCATGGCCCAGCTCGGCTTCCAGCCGCTTTCGCTGGGTTACATCGCTGAAGGTCACGAGGACCTGGGTGAGCTCGCCGCTCGCGTCGCAGACCGCCTCTGCGGTGACGCCGAGGTAGAACGATGTGCCGTCCGCTCGTGTCGCCGGTAGCTCGATAGTACGCGCCCGCTCGGCGCGAATCTGCTCGAGTGCCGTCGCGGGGGCTTCTGTCGTTCTCCAAAACTCGAAGACGGACCGCCCAAGAAGAGCCTGCTCGTCGTCATAACCCCAAAGCCGATGCAAAGCGGCGTTGGCGAACGTCAGCGTCCCCCGAGCGTCGGCGATGGCAATGGCTTGCGCGCTCGAGCTGAGAACGGTGTCGAGCACGCGCAGGCGATCTTCGGCGCTCCTACGATGGGTGACGTCTTGCACGGCGCCGATCGTTTGTGAGGGCCGTTTCTGCCCCGGAGCGCCTGCGAAGTGCGTTTGCGAGCGCGTTAGCACCCAGCGCAAGGCCCCGCGCCTATCGACGATGCGATGCTCGATGTCGAACGATCCGTCTCCCTGGGGATCGTGCGCGCGACGTACGGCCGCGATGACACGCTCGATGTCTTCCGGGTAGACGTGGCTCAGGATGATCGGCAGCGTCACCGGCTCGTCGTCCTCCCAGCCGTACATCTGTCGCAGCTCCAGCGACCAGAAGATGCTGCCGGTCTCGTGGTCGTGCTCGAAGATGCCGATGTTCCCGACTCGGACCGCTTGAAGCAGGCGTTGGTTCTCTTCCGGCATAAGCACTTTTTCCGACAGCGACTCTTCGAATTTACGCTGCTGGTGACCGCGCTACCAGAAATACGTCTGATAGCGGTTCCCCTTCGATTTTTGCCGCTCGCGCTCGGCCGATTAAGCCAGACAGCCGGGTCGGGGGTTGGTCGAGCAAGGGTTTGGGCGCGCTTGTGGCCCCCTGACCCCCTCAGTAGGCGTACAGCTGGCTCTGCGGAATTGGGACGGATGCCGCTAGGTCAAACTCCACACTCTTCGACGACATAGTAGCAGCAGAGCTGTTCGCCCGGGCTCGCGTCGTCGGGTTCTCCCGCGTCCACGGGTGCGCGCTCGAGCACCGGACCGCAGTAGCCGAGATCAGCGCAGCAGCCTTCGCTGAGCTCGCACTTTGCGAAGTTGATCTCGTCGAGCGTTGGGCAGCGCCAGTCCTCCGCGGGACCCAAGGCGTCGACGCCGCCATCGAGCCTTAGATTCGGAAGTGTGCCTTGCCTGGCCAGCTCCGTACGGCTGACGCAGTGCAGACTTCCGCCGATGAGGGCGGCCGCCGACCCGACACAATTGCTCTGATCGAACGGCGCTGGGTATTGCGTCGACGGGTTGCCTGAATCCCTCGGGTCGACGTGAAGGCCACCCGCGGAGTGGCCGGCCCCGCTCGTGCCCGCGGTGCCGCCAGCGCCGCCGCTGACAACGCTGCCCGTCGAGCGCTCGAGGCGCCCGCCGCAGCTCCAAAGCCAGACGCTGAGGAGCAGGAGCCAACGCAGGTTCAAGGGATGCATCTCACCAATTTCGCGCGCTTTCACTCAAAACGGCAATCGGTTCCAGATCGAGACACGCTAAGACCTTGCCGCTTCGCGCTGTCGAAAATTCGCGCAAACGCAGAATCCTAGGGAGGAGTCGGATGAACATGCGTTGCATCGCCGAACAGAGCGACTCTGCTGCCGCGCGTCGCCACTCGTGAAGCGAGGTGCGATGCGCGAAAGGTGTGCTTTCATTTGGGGCTAGCGGGCGCAGCGCGCGCTGCGCGACCCAAAGCTCGTGCGGGCGCGCGACGCCGAAGGCTCTGACGTCGTGCAGCGTCGCGCGTGACCAGCAACCTCTGCTCCAATTCAGGCAGTCTTGATTTGCGGGATGGGCGCAGAGTGCGATAATACTCCTTCTTCATGACCGAAATCGGTTCCATTCGAATGCGACCTCTGGGGGCGCTCTCATCCACCCTGGCCAAGCTCGGCGGCTCGCAACGGATAGTTCTCGCTGCGCTGATCTTGAACGCCGCGTGTTCGAGCGGATCGAGCTCACCGCAAAGCGGCGGCGGCGCCGGGCAAGCGGGCGCGCCTAGCGCGGGGGCCGGAGATGCATCGGGCGGCGGCGGCGGCGCGGCGGCTGGCGGGCAACAGAGCGCTGGCGGCGTGAGCGGAAGCACCGGGCTTGCTGGCGCCGGCGGTGCCGTAGCCGGTTCGGCAGGGCAATTCGGAACGGCAGGGGCGGGCAGCAGCCTGACTCCGCAGCAGGCGGTGACGTTGATGGCCCCGGGCTGGAATCTCGGCAACTCCTTCGACGCGACGCCAAACGAGACAAGCTGGGGCAATCCCACGCCGAGCCAAGCGCTAATCAATGCCGTGCATTCGGCCGGCTTCAAGACGCTGAGGCTGCCGGTGACCTGGAGCGACCATATTGGCGCCGCCCCGACTTACACCATCGATTCGGCGTGGATGAACAAAGTCAAGCAGACCGCGCAGTGGGCGGTTGACGCCGGCATGTACGTGTTCGTCAACACCCACCATGAAGCGGATGGAAATGCCGGTTGGGTCTCCTTCCCTCAGAGCACCTCGGACGCCATGAAAGTGGCGGACGAGGTCACGGCGGTGTGGACGCAG
>DATCFJ010000622.1:0-16258 GCA_036509605.1 Polyangiaceae bacterium
GCGAGCCCCCCAACCAGGAACAGCGTCGCCGTTCGTGGCATTCGCTTGGCCAAGCCACCCAGGCGCTCGAGATCGACCGTATGAGTCGCGCGATAAATAGCGCCGGCGGCGTAGAAAAGTAAGCACTTGAACAGGGCATGATTGAGGATATGGAGCAGCCCACCGGCAAAGCCACACACGGCAAGGATCGGCATGCCCCAAGACCAGCCGAGGTAACCGACCCCGAAGCCCATGGCGGCGATACCGACATTCTCGGTCGAGGAGTAGCCGAGCAGCCGCTTGAGGTCCCGTTGCGTGGTTGTGTAGAGAACTCCGGAAAACGCGGACAGCGCGCCAAAAGCCAACACGCTCCAGCCCATCCATTCCTCGGGCCGTCCCATCAGCAGAGTGAAGCGCAGAAATGCGAAAAGGCCCGCCTTGTGTATGACGCCGGACATCAGCGCCGAGACGTGAGCGGGGGCTGCGGAATGCGCTCGAGGAAGCCAGGTGTGAAACGGGAAGAATGCAGATTTGAGCGCGAACGAACCCCCAAGCAGGAGGAAGATAGTGCCGCGAGTGGGCGTGGGCTTTGACAGGAACCTGCCGAACACGAGGAAATCTCGTGAGTCCGTCTTGCTGTGCAGGAGCGTGAACGCAGCGACGAGGACGAACAGCCCAACGTGAGTCGAGACGAGGTAGTTGAAGCCTGCGAATCGGACTTTCTGGTTGCGATAGTCCCAGATCACGAGCAGCCACGCGGCGACCGCGGCGATTTCCCAGCCGAGCAGGAAAACGAGAGCGTTCTGCGTCGAATAGATCAGTATGAAAGAGGCGGAGACCATGTTGAGGAGCGCGAAGTGCGGTCCGCCATGTCGCCCTTTCGCAAAGTACGGTTGCAGATAGCCAGCTGCGTAGACGGTTCCGAGAAGTGTCATCGGAAGCGACCAGACCAAGAAGAAGGCGCCCAGCGCGTCGATGCGGAACGCGATCTGATCCAAGGGCAACGGCCATGACCAAGTGAGCTCGAGCTGGGATCCGCCCCGCAAGAGAGGGGCCACTCCACCGAGCACGAGCACGGAGGCGATCGCCTGTGTCAAGACCGCGACGGCTGCGGCGGCACGGTTCGATCGAAGAGCGACGGCAATTGCAGCGCCGAGAAGAAGCACTGGCAGGCTAAGAAGCACCGACGTCAGCAATGAGTCGCCTCCGAGCGTAGCCCGACCGAGAGCGTGGCGTTACAGGGCGGGGAAACGGTGACGGGGGACCGCGCCGACGCGAGCGAGCCTATCATGATGGATCCTCTAAGAAAGTGTGGCCACGAATCGCGAGGGTGCCGCGTCGGCTAGAGGCCGCTCTGAGGAGCACTTCGGGAACGAACGACAGAGTGGCCGTCGGGCTGACACAGCTGGCCCGCGGCGACCGGCGGCGGATATAGCCATTGGGAGCACACTCATTGTTGTAGGATGCGACTCCGGCTCCGCGCTGGGAGGCCTGAAGGCCCCGATTGTCTCACGGTGGTCGGTGATCATACTCACGCAAAAGGGCTAGCGGGGCGCGGCCCGTTGCTCACGGCGTGAGCAAGAGTCGGGCCCATTGGTTGGCTAGCGGATTAGTCGTGCGAGAAAGGAGATGCCAGGCTCGAGCGACGGTCAAGGTGGGGAAATGACAGATTGTCGCCATCCCTGGCTTGCTTCAGGTTTACTACGTGACTGTCTAACGGCCAATTTGTGCGCAGCGACGGCACAATATCGCACGTCGTTCGAGAGCTGCATCGGTGGGTGAACGCGCCCTTAGGGCGTTGATGGCCTTCCGGCGTTCCGTCCTGAAGCGTCGAGTATCGTCGAGGTATGGCGACCGGCGCGAGCGTGACGCCTCTGCGCCGGCGATTTCAACACCGCGCCGCGGTTCGCGCTTCACGAGCAACTGCACGCCGGGCCGGTCACGGCGCAAGGCCATCGGCAAGGTTAGTGCCGAGCGTGCCTGCGCGATGGCTTGGATGCTGGCGCCATAGCGGAGCGGCCCGACGACCCCGCGCAGGAGCGAAAGCAATACGGGGGCGCATCCTGAAAGCGTTTCGATTCGCCGGGACTCGAATCCGCTAAAACGTACACTGCCTCCCTGAAACGTGCACCTATGACATTGCGCCGCTGTCGGCCGTTGTGAGACCGAACAGCAATCTCAGGTCGACTCGTTCAGCACTGGTGTTTGCAGGCAGCGCGGCGGACCAACGAGCATCTGCGCTCGCGCCAGAACCTTTCGTGCGACTTTTTCGTCCTCTGCGTCGAGCTTCACCGCAAAGGCATGTGCACGCTCGGTAACCGTTGCCTTGAGCTTCCGGAAGCCGAGCGGATTCACGTTGAGGGGGCAGTACTCGAGCTCGCGTGCGTCAAAACCAAATGCGGCGTCCCGGGCGAGATGACAGTCGATGATCTTCTGAAGTACCGTCGCGGTCAGACGAGGTACCTTCCGAAATAGGATCACAGCACCAGCTTCGCGCGTCCCGCCTTGGGGAAGACTCTCTAGGAGCGGCTGTACACTCACGATGTCTTCTTGGTGCGAAAACGGACTCTGGACGCGGTCCGCCTCGGAAACGCCATTGCACGCATCTTCCTCCGCCTTTAGCACTGCTGCCGCGTTGCGATGCTCTGCGGCCTTGCGCCGAAGCTCGGCGACGTCGAGCCGAGTCTGTTCGGATTGAGCGCCCCAACAAGGTCCGCTGTCGGCGGCATCGGTAGGCATAGCGCAGAGCTTGCTGTCTGCCTGCTTCTCGTCCGCTTCGGCGACCGCCTGATTTTCTGCGACGCTCATGTCGCGAGGATTCCTCGCGCCCGCGCAACCAACGCACTCAGCGGCAGCAAGGGCAAGCGTAAGCACGAGTGTGGCACTAGTGCCTTTTGAGCAACTGTACAGGTTGGACATGCTTGTAGAGCAAGGCAATTGGCGTGCCGGAGCAGCGCAGGCGAGGCAGACAACGTGCCGCTTTTCGCTCGCCGTCGTTTCGCGCCCGCGTGGCTCTCCGATTGCCGACGGCTTTGTTCAAATGCGGTTGTGCCCAATTGCAAGGCGGCACCTCGCTGCTAAGTCGGAAGTGGCGAGCGAGTCGCAATAGGGCCAGTCCTCGTGGAGCTGTACCCGCAGCACTTCGCCATGACCTACTGCGGGTTCGCGATGGGGCTGCGCCCGTCGTCACTGCGCCCCCCAACGACGCCGAGGCCCCTTCGACGTGCTGTGGGATCAGGGGCGGCTTCTCGTCCGAAGGTCTCAGACCCTCGGCGAGGAGGTCATGAACACCACCAAACAGGGCAAGCGGTAGGGCTGTGGCTTGACGAGCGCTTGTGACTATTGCCATTCACGGGTCGCGGTGAATCGACCGGTGGTAGGGTAGACGGATGGGAATAGCTCAGGGACTACCCGCCCCGGAGAAGACGCGGATCCTGCTGGTCGATGACGACGCAGCGGTTCTACGGGTGACTCAGAGGCGCTTGGCCAAGGCAGGGCACGATGTGGTCGCCTGTGGCGGCGGCGCTGAGGCGCTCGCAATTCTCGCGGACCAAACGTTTGACGTCATGATCAGCGACATTCAAATGCCCGGCCTCTCCGGGCTGGCGCTGCTGCGAGCCGTGCGCGAACATGACCTCGACCTGCCTGTCGTGCTCGTTACAGGAAACCCTGGCGTGAAGAGCGCCACCGATGCAGTGGGCTACGGTGCCTTCCGGTACTTGATCAAGCCGGTGCCCTTCGAGGAGCTTGATGCCGTCGTCACGCGTGCTGCCAGCATCGGACAAATGGCGCGCTCGAAACGGGAATACGTAGAGGAGTTCGGCAGCGGCAAGTTCAGGGTTGGCGACCGAGCTGGGATCGACGCGATGTTGGACCGCGCGCTCTCGTCGCTATGGATGGCATACCAGCCGATCGTCCGCGCGATCGACTCGAGCTTGTTCGCGTACGAGGCGTTGATGCGTGTCGACGAACCCATGCTCCCGCACCCGGGCGCGGTGCTCGACGCGGCCGAGCGCGCAGACAGAATTCACGACGTCGGGCGAGCCGTGCGTGCCAACGTCGTCGCTGGCATTCGAGGCGCAGACGAAGGCTGGCTGTTCTTCGTCAATCTCCATCCCGAGGACCTGCTAGACCCCACTCTCTTTCTGGCGGATTCGCCGTTTGCGGCGTTTGCCGAGCACGTGGTTCTCGAGATCACGGAACGAATGTCGCTCGATCACATCTCACACGTCCAAGAGAAAGTCGCGCTGCTGCGCGAGCGCGGGTTCAAGATCGCGCTCGACGATCTGGGCGCTGGATACGCCGGGCTCACTAGCTTTGCGCAGCTCGAACCCGAGTTCGTCAAGCTCGACATGTCGCTCGTGCGCGATATCCAGGAGACTCCAACGAAGCGAAAAATCGTGCGTTCCATGGTCGCTCTCTGTCACGACATGGGCAAGCAAATCGTCGCCGAAGGAATCGAGAGCGCCCAAGAGCGAGACGTTTTGATCGAGCTCGGCTGCGACCTGCTCCAGGGATACCTGTTCGCCAAGCCAGGGAGACCGTTCCCAACCGTGAATCTCTAACGACAGTGTACCCTGCGACGCTACTTGCTATTGAGAATCACCGAGAGCCAAGGCGCTCCGTGCGGGCTCGACCATCGGCGAGCCCGTTGACGAGTGTTGGTGCGAAGACAGTACACTGAAGAGCTGTTGCAGAATGGTCGCCCGAATCGGCCCAACAGCGGCGCGCTCACAACCCGCGCGAAACGGCAGCGCTTGGCCTACGATACCATCCGATCGCCATGACCACCGCCACGGACATCCTCGAGGTCAAAGGGGGGGCGACGACGCTCATCTGGAGCCCAGGCTCGCGGCTCGCGATCCTCCGCTACGATCCCGGAACAACCCTCAGGGCCGCTGACGGGGCATTCCTCTCTCAAACCGGGTGAGCGTGCCCGACGATGCCGAGGTCGACGATCTGCCCACGCGATTCGGACTCGCTCTCAACACACTGCTCGACGATCTCGCGTTCCGAAGCGACGCCTCGAAGCGCCTGGCGGCACGCCTTCAGGTTTTGGGAGACGCTTCGCGAGCGTTTGCGCAGGAGGCGTCGCATCCGGAGCGCCTCTTCGAAGTGATCGTTCGCACTGTCGCTGAGAATATCGATGGCACCTGCTCCATGTACCTCATGTCGGACGACCGCAAGCAGATCAGCGCCGCCTATTTCCACGCAGCGGATCCGGCTACTCGCGCGAAGAGTTCCTGGCGCTGACGATGAAGGACATTCGCCTAGCCGAGGATATCCCTGCGTTGCTCGAGGCCGTGCGCGACGAGAGGCTCACGCACAACTTCGGCGTTTGGCGCCACCGACGGAAGGATGGCGCGATCATTCTCGTCGACGTAACAACGCGCCCCGTGCCGATCTGGCGGTTGCGAACGCGGACGGCAGCGCGAGCGTGTAGCTGAACGGTTCACGCTGATTCCGCGGCACTGTACCCGCCGTGCGTCTCCCGCCGAGCTCACGCGCGCCACGGCCGCGCGGGGCCCGGGTTATCGGTCGCTCGGTCCGATAGGCCGATGGGCAGGCGGGCGAACGCCCCGCCGCGGCTCGACACTTCGCAAGTACCCTTCGCGGCGCGCCAGGAGCCGCGCGCGCCGGTTCCAAGCCGGGCCAAGGGTGAACTCGAAGCCGACGAAGGCGAAGAACGTCAAAACCGAAGGCGCGGCGTAGATGAGCGGCGGGGGCCGCCCGATCGCGCGACAGATCAGGGCGATCATCAGCGAAAGCAGCAGCCCGTAGAAACCGCCGAAGAGCACGGCCAGCAGAACCGCCCGCTCGGCGCCAAAGCGGCGCGCCTTCTCGGGCCTGAAGCTGAGCAGCGGCCCCCAAAGCGCCTCATTGTCGCTCAATTGGTTCAATCGATCGTCAGAGGAGTGGGGAGCGGGCTGGGCCATGCAGTCGCTCGGGAGTAAAGCAAAGTCAGTGCCAACGCGGCGGCTGGCGACGGCGCGCGCGCGCTCGCGCGGAACGACCGACGTCGCATAGACTCAAGCGCGGAACGCGGCTTCGCAGTTGCCCGATCACCGCGAATCCGTGCAGTTCGACGCTCTGCGACGCGTTCACGGGTTACTTGCTTCGGGCGGCCTGCGACAGATGACATCGTCGCGCAGACCGCTCGTCTTCCAAGCGACAATGCGCAACTAGTTCGCGCTCTGGCGCAGAGGTTCTCCAGGATTGGATCGCGAACTACGAGCCGGCTACCAAACACACCATTCAAGTGCTGAATATCCCGGTGCCAGGCTGATCAGACGCAGTCTCGTCTCCGTCATCCGCAGCTTGAGCCAGGGCCCGTCATTGCGTTCGTGGTGTCGTTCCGCCCGGCTTCGCAAGAGCCAGCTCGTGGGACGAGGAGGCAATGAGAGGCGGCTCGCCGCGATCGCGTTTCGAGTGATCGTCACCAAGCACGATGTGGACTTCGAGCTTGGTCGCGGGTTCGCCTGTGAAGAGGACGAGCGGTGAGGTCAGAGCGACGCCGTTGAGTGTCAGTCGGCGGACCCCACCGCTGACGCGATCTGGGTTGTCGACCACGACGTGGATTTCGCGCCCCGCCAGCCGCAGTGTGGCTTCGAATCCCGGCCATTCCGGCGGTATGCAGGGGGCGAACCTGACGCCGCCCTGCTCCGGGTAAAGGCCCAACATGGCCTCGACTCCCAGCCGCCAGGTCCACGCTGCCGCTCCGGTGTACCAGGTCCAACCTCCGCGCCCGGTGAATGGGGCGATGCTGCAGATGTCGCCTGCCAACACGTAGGGCTCGACGCGGTAGCGCTCGACGGCAGCCGCGCTTTGGGTCCTGAGCAGGGGGTTGAGAAGCCGGAAGATCTGCGCCGCGCCAGCGCCGTCACCGAGGCGAGCGTGAGCCCAGCCGAGCCAAGCTGCCGCGTGTGTGTACTGCCCTCCGTTCTCGCGAACGCCCAGCGGGTAGGCGGCGATGTAGCCGGGATCATGACGCGCTCCTCGAAACGCTGGTTCGAGCAGCAAGACCAGACGCTCGTCAGCGCGCACGAGCCGTTCGTCTGCCGAACGTAACGCTCGACGCGCACGCTGTTCGTCGGCAGCACCGGACAGGACGGCCCACGACTGCGCGATGGAGTCGATTTGGCAGCTCGCCGAAAGCGCCGAGCCCAGCGGCGAACCATCATCATAGAAGGCTCGGAGGTACCAGGCGCCGTCCCATGCCACCTGCTCGATGGCCTTCTTCAGCGCGGCGGAGCGTTCTCGCCAGTGGTTGCTCTCGTCCCCGAGGCCTACGCGCTCCAAGAGCGAGGCGAAATGCTCGATCGTGGCGCATGTGAACCAGCCGAGCCACACGCTCTCCCCTCGACCAGCCGCACCGACGCGGTTCATGCCGTCGTTCCAATCGCCATCGCCGATCAACGGCAGGCCGTGCGGCCCTTGACTGAGCCCTCGAGCCAGCGCGCGCCGGCAATGCTCCAAGAGATCGGCGCACTCGGGCCCGCGGGCAAACTCCGCGTATCTGTCGTGCTCGCCCGGGTTTAGCGGTGGTGCGCGCAGAAACGCCACCTGCTCCGCTAGAATCGAGGTGTCACCCGTGGCGGTGACGTAGTGGGCGAGGACGAACGGCAACCACAGCAGGTCGTCGGAGCACCGCGTGCGCACGCCGCGACCGAGCGGCGGGTGCCACCAATGCAGCACGTCTCCTTCCTCGAACTGATGCGTTGCGGCCTCCAATAGATGAGCGCGCGTGAGGCTTGGGGCCACCATCGCGAACGCCATCACGTCCTGCAGTTGGTCACGGAACCCGAACGCTCCCGAGGACTGGTAAAAGCCGGAGCGCGCCAGGAACCGTGACGACAGGCTCTGGTAGAGCAGCCAGCGATTGAGCATCAGGTCCAACTCGGGCTCCGGCGTCTTCACCTGAACGGCGCCCAGCACACCGTGCCAGTAGTCGGCGAGCGCGTTCCACGCCTTTTCGACTTCGGCAGGCTGACGGAAACGCCTCACGAGCTCGATGGCTTGCGAGGCATCGCTGGCTTGGCCAAGCACGAAGTGCAGCTCGAGTGTTTCATCCGGGCCGAGCTCGAGATGAGTTTGCAGCGCCGCGCAGGGATCGACCCCTGGTTCCACGCAGCCGGCGAGCCCCCAGCGCCGAAGTGCTTCCGGCTCACTCAGGCTACCGCTCCGGCCGATGAACTCGTTGCGATCGCTGGTGAAGCCGTGCAGAGCGCGGTCGGCCGCGACGAACGCGACGTGAGCGCCAAACTCCGTGTTCCAGCTGTTTTTGGCCAAGATGCATTGTTCGGCGCTGTTGAGCTCGCTGCGAATGTGGGGTCGCTGCTCGCCCTGAAGAGCGCCGAGCACCCACTCCACGTAGTACGTGGACGTCAGGCGGCGGCGGCGGTCCAGGTGGTTGTGCAGCCGCAGCCGCAAGATCTTGACTGGTTGGTCGCAGGGCACGAAGACAGTCAACGTCTGGCTGAGGCCGTGGCTATCGCGCTCGTAGACGGTGTAGCCCGCGCCGTGCCGAACTAACGTGTCTGCGTCGAGCCCCGCAGGCAGAGGAGTCGAAGACCAGACGTGGCCTGTCTCCTCGTCTCGCAGGTAGAGCACCTCGGAAGGTGTATCGCTGATGGGATCGTTTCTCCATGGCGTGAGCCGATTCTCTCCAGCGTTTTCGCACCACGTGGAGCCGAGCGAGGACTCGCTGACCAAGCAGCCGAAGCGGGCATTGGCCAGCACGTTGCACCAAGGCGCCGGAGTGGAGCGGCCGTTCGTCAAGCGGATCACGTACTCGTGCCCGTTCTCGGTGAAGCCCCCGTAGCCGTTGTCGCCGAGGAGCTTCGGTTCTGGTGGCGCGCGAGCCGGCTCGGGCGAGTGGGCGAACGCGCCTGAGAAGCGTGGCGGCGGCAGCGGCGCGTGCGGAAGGTTCAGCAATTGCTCGTGAAGCGCGCCCCGCTCGCCGTCAATGAACACGGTTGCAGCGGCCTCGAGGCAATGTAGCGCTTCAGGCGCCAGCTGGTCGTTGGCGAGCACGAAGATGCCGGCTCTTTGTTGCAGCCACGCGTCCGTGCCCGTGCGCACCAGAGCGCGACGGATACCGCCCGAAGGGTCTGCCTGATAGCCACTGGCCGCAGCGTCCAAGAAGACGAGCTCGATCGGCACCCGGCAGGTGCGCAGATGGCGGTAGACGGCCAACAGCTCCGTCACTAGCGCCGTTGAGTCGGGGTCCCGTACGCGAACGACGAGCAACGGGTGGTCACCGGAGATACCGTGGCCCCACAACTGAGGCTTGGATGGGTTACTCGAGAGCAGCGTCTCCTTCGCGGCTAGGAGCTGGGTCCCGGGTACCAGCAGCCGCGAGACGAGCTGCGCCGCGGCTCGCGAGAAGTCCGGGGTCATTCCGTCGCGCTCGAGGCGTCGGGCCGCTTGTCGCTCGGCGTCGCGGATGGCCCATTTCGCAGCGTGCAGAGAGCCGAAGCGGCGCGCCGCTGACAGGGCTTTCGCGCGCGTGCTACCCACGGCGCTGACGAACGCGAGCTTCACGGTCGCCGACGGTTCGAGCGTCACCTCGAGCGCTAGGGCGAGCGTCGGGTCGAGCCCCGCCCTATCGCCCGTGGTTCCATTGCCGAGCTCTTCGACCTTCAAGCGCGGGTGGCGAGCGTCGCGCCGGCGTCCGAGGAAGCTCGCGCGATCGAGCTCGCCTCCGAGCCAGGAGACCGAACCACTCTCCCAGAGCGCTTGCTGCACCAGCACGGCGCCTGCCTCTTCCGGGCTCTTCTTGCGGCGCGAGGCCAGCACGCGGTGCTCCGAAAGCGCCTCACACTCGATGAACATGCGTGAGAAGGCTGGGTGTCGCAGTGCGCCCGGCGGGGTCTCCAGGATCGGGTTGGCCTGACTCACGACCATGAGCTTGCGCTCTTGGCTCGTCTCGTTGTGTAGCGTCAGGTAGCGAATTTCCACGTCGTCGAGGGGGGCGATGGCTATCTCGGTTCGAAGTGAGATGCCCGCTTCCCGGTGATGAAACTCGGCCTTGTGGGGATGAAACGCCACTTGGTCGTCTGGGCTGCGCCCCCGAGTGGGCGCTGGCGTTGCCGACCAGACCCGCCCCGATTGCTGATCGCGGAGGTAGATCCAGTGCCCTTCGTCGTCGCACGTGGGGTCTGGGGCGCCTCCGCTAATGGCCAGCTCCTTCCAGCGCATCCATCCCGCTCCGGTGTCGCTGATCAGTGTCGAGAGTCGGCCATTGCTGAGCAGCGCCACGGCCGGCGCCGTCGCCTCGGGTTCCGGCGACCAGGTCGGAAAGTGCGCTCGCGGGGTGACCGTGGCTTCGCTCGTGTCTCGGCTGGCAGTCGTCGGGGGCTGCTCGACCGCCAGTGACGGCAGCCGCTCGCTAAGCAGCAGCTCCCCGGACTTCACCAAAGGGTTTGCGTGAAAGCGGGCGATGAGCGCATTTCCGCTGAGGGCGTTGTTGAGCGCCGCAAACACCATGCCTTGATGATGCGCCATGTAGGACCGGACGATGGCAAAGGATCGAGTTGCGCCGAGCGGCTCACCGATGGCTTCTTCTCCGCGGCTCGGGTGGTAGTCTACGGCCTCGAATAGGCCATACAGGCCAACGGCCCCCAAACGTTCGAATGCCGCTAGGTTTTCCATGACCTGTCGCGGGTTCAGAGCCAAGGCGAGGACGCAGGCGTAGGGGGCCACGACGAGGTCGTCCTCCAGCCCGCGTTTGAGCGCGAGCGCGGGCACGCCGAACGAACGATACCGATAGTTGCCCTGCGCATCGAGCTCCGCGTACCCCGACTCCGAGATGCCCCAGGGCACGCCAGCGCTCTTGCCGTAGTCGATGTGCGCGAGCACGGCGAGCTGCTCGCTCCGAGACAGCAGGGTGCGTTCCGCACTGCGCATGAACACCGACGGCAGAAGATATTCGAACATGCTCCCACCCCAGGACAAGAGCGCCGCCGAGCCTCGGATTCGCGTGACGGGTCGTCCCAGTGCGTACCAGTGCGTAGGAGGCACCTGCTTTAGGACGATGGCCAGGAAGCTCGCCAAGCGCGCTTCCGAGGCCAGCAAATCGTAGTAGTTCGAGTCGAGCCGATCGGAGCTCACGTTGTATCCGATCCGGAATAGCTTTCGCGTCGGGTTGTACAGAAACGCGAAGTCCATCCTCAGCCAAGCCGTTTCCGCCTGCTCGGCCAAAGCTTCGAGCTCGGCCAGCAGTTGGCTCGCGTGTGCCTCCCCCGCTTGGAGCGCCAACTCGGCTTGCTCGAGCCAGACTGTGACCTCGCTCGGCGTGTCGTCTCGTTGAGCTCGCAGGGTGCCGCGCAACGTGACGCAGGTCTGGCGCGTCGCCTGGAGCGAGAGCGTGGAGGGGCAGGGCAGCTCGGGGTCGAGCTGTAGGCCGAAGATCCGCGCTTGGTCGACCAGAGCGAGCCAGGGGAAGAAGGTCTCGACGTCGCCGCGCAGACCGCGCAATTGGTGAGCGAGCCGCTCGAGCCAAGTCCGGGCCTCCCGGAACAGGAGTACTTCGTGCTGATCGGCGATGTGCTCGAGCGCTTTCAACAGCGCCTGTTCGACTCTAGGGAGCAGGGACTCCGAGAGCTGGTGCAGCAAGCTGCGGCAGTCGGAGCTCGGCTCGCGCCCACGCTCCAGCGTGCTCCGAATCTCCGCGATGGGCTCGGAAAGCGCGGGGTAGACCCGAAGCAGTGGGTCGAGCGCCGCCTCCAGCAAGTCGAACGTATCGCGGAGGCCTTCCCAGCGAACGGCTCCGACCAGCGGCGCTTCTGCTTGATCCTTGCACCCCTTGGCGATCGTAATCAGCGCGGCGGCCAGGTTGCCGCTGTCCACCGTCGAAACATAGCGGGGAGGGAGCGGCTCCCCGGTCCTCGTATCGTACCAATTCAGCCAATGACCGCGATAGCGCTCGAGGCGAGCAAGCGACTGGAGGGTGTGATGAAGAAGCGCCGACAGCTCTGCGGGGCCGACATAGCCGAGGTCGCGGGCGGACAGCTGCGCAGTGAGCAACAGGCCGATATTGGTCGGTGAAGTCCGGTGAGCGATTTTCCCTCCGGGCTCTTGTTGAAAGTTATCGGGGGGGAGCCACTGGTCGGCTGGTCCGACGTAGCTTTCGAAAAACAACCAGGTGCGCCTCGCCAGATGCCGCAGTGCGCGGCGCTCGGCGAGGTCCAGAGGCCTAGCGTCGTAGCGTGGTGCGCTGGCAAGTCGCGCGATCTCGGGCGATAGCAGCCAGATCGCGAACAAGGGAGCCAGGGGCAGCAGCAGGGAGGGACGGCTGACCCCAACCCCGAGCATGAGCCCGCCCGAAAGCACAATGGCCCAGCGCATCTCGCGCCAGAAGACCATGCAGGCGGAGCGTCGCCCCAAGAGGCGAGCCGTGTCAGCTGCGGTAACCCACTCGAGCAGGTGCTTGCGCGTGATTGCCATGCGAGCGAGCACGCGGACGATCGCGTCAGCGGCTTGCGTGGCCTCGTACGGGAGCAACGCGGCGCCGAACGCCCAGCGCGAGATGGCGTCTTGTGGGCGGGCCCCGGCCAGCGCAGGCAGCGAGATCAAAAGCGGCAACGCCAGTGCGGCCAAGGACCACGCACCCGCGTGCTCGGGATCGACCAACCATCCCAACACGATGAGGCAAAGTAGCGAGGGCGAAAGCAGGCTGCGGCGCAGATTGTCGACGATCTTCCAGCGGTCGATCAGTCGTAGGTTCGGTCGCGGTAGCTTCGCCGCGCTCAAGCGTGGCAGAACCCAGGGCAAGAGTTGCCAGTCGCCGCGAATCCAGCGGTGTAGACGCCGCGCAAACGCGAGATAGTGATGCGGGTACTCTTCGTACACGGCGATGTCGGTAGCGAGCGCGACGCGGCCGTGGATTCCCTCGAACAAGTCGTGGCTCGCGAGTGAATTCTCCGGGACGGTGCCCAGACTTTTCATGAACGTATCTAGCTCGTAGATGCCCTTGCCGATGTAAACCCCCGAGCCGAACAGATCTTGATACACGTCGGACACTGCGCGCGTGTAGATGTCGATCGCCGTGTCCCCGACGAAGACCCGGCTGAACCAGGAATTCTGCTGCGCCAACGGAGACGGCTCGACGCGTGGTTGTACTACCGTGTAGCCCGACACGACCCGCCCGGTCCGAGCATCGAACTCGGCGTGATTGAGCGGGTGAGCTAATAGACCGACGAGGCGCTGCGCCGCGCCAAGCGGCAGGCGGGTGTCGGCATCGAGCGTGAGGACGAAACGCACACCGCCAAGACCCGACGAGGCCCCCAAGTGATGGCGGAAGCCCGTCGACCGGTCACCGCGCAGGAGCCGATTCAGCTCCTCGAGCTTGCCCCGTTTGCGCTCCCAGCCCATGAAGTGGCCCTCTGCCTCGTTCCAGCTGGTGTCGCGATGCAGCAGATGAAAGGGCTTGCTTTCGGCTGTGCCGTGCCTCTCGTTCAACGCCGAAAGCTGCTGTTCCGCGTGGGTCAGCAACGCCTCGTCGTCCGGCACGTACGTGCTGTCGACGTGATCCGTCAGGAGCACGAACACCAGCGAGGGGTCTGGGTTCGCAAGGTAGTGAAGCTCGAGCTGAATCAGCAGTGCATCGACGTCTTCTGGCCTGGCCACGAGCGCCGGAACCACGACAGCTGTCCTGCACGCTTCGGGAATGCCGTCCGAGAAGTCCAGCTTCGGCAGCGTACGTGGCGGCAATGCCATGGTGAGAAACCAGTTGCTGAACGCCACGGCAATCGACGACAGCGGCACCAATGCACAGGCACAGAGTAAGAGTGCTGCGCTGAGCCCGAGCCTCGAAACACCCCAAAGGCCCGCGCAAGCGGTGAGCAACGCCGAGCCGCCCCAGATCGCGCCCAGGTAGGCCAGGGTCGGGTGACTCAGCAAGACTCGACGCCAACGCGTGTTGCCCCGCGCGCGATAGGAAATTTGCTGCTCCAGCCGCGCTCGACCTTGGTCGACGAGGTAGTAGCCCACGTGGCCGGTGCGCGGATTGCCGGTATGCTCGCTCGCTAAAGCCAGAGCCAGGTTGGCCACTTCGGGCTCGGAGCGATTGGCTCCCCAGGCGAGCTCTTCTACGACTTTTCGATAGGCGTCGCGCGTTTCGAAGTCCATCTGCGGATAGACGCCCGCCGGGTCCGAGCGCAGCGCCTCTTCGAGGCTGCTCGTCTGCTGGAAGAAGGCGCTCCAATCGATCTCCGCCAGCTGCCGTAACGCCCGCACCGCGCGCCCCATGCCGACGGCCGCGTCGATCGGTCGGTCCCATGATCCGTGCCGTTCGCGCACGGCGGGCAAGAAGACTCCCAGTATCCGGACCAACTCTTGGAGCACGGCGATACGCAGCAGCGTCGGCAGCGCCCAGAGCTCGGCGATGGCGAGCGGCGCTCGACGCTGATAGGCCCCCAGAAATTCCAGCAGCGTGGCTTCATCGAAGTCGAGCACTGTCGCTTCGACCACCCCCTGTGCAATGCGGAAGGCTCTCGGCAGCTCGTCTTCCCCCACCTGAGGCAAGCGACGTCGGAAGTCGTCGGGTAGGTCGCTCTTGACTTGGCGGAGCGTTGCGACGAGCAGGTAGTGGTTGTCGAGAAACCACTCGGCTGCCTTTTGATAAATGGGGTCGTCGAGTCTGGGCTTCTGTAGCTCCAACGCGGCGCTGCTCAGGGAGCGCGAGATTGCGGCGAAGTCGAGGAGCGGTACACTCTTGCCCTGGGCACGCCGCAGCGTCTGATGCGAGACCGCGAGCTTGAGCGCAAGCTCCTCGAGGCTGCGCGGGACGTCTAGCGCGGGAGACCCGGCGGGGGGCAGATCATTCAAGTCTCCTCCAGCGCTCGAGGGTGAAATGATGCCCGTACGTCGGGGGGGCGTTCGCTGAACTCAGCCGGTGGACGGCCGCTGTCGCGTTCGCGCGAGGGCAAATCCTGCAGTACCAGTAGCGGTAGCTTGCCGTGCTGAAGCGCGTAGGCCGTCACGCTACCGAAAGGGCGCTCGGCATCACACGTCGCCCCATGGGCCGCCAGGACGAGTAGGTCGGCGTGCCGCTGAGCGGCGACCTCGAGCAGCGCCCGTCGTTCATCGGGGCTAAGGATCACCAGGACTTCCACGTTGGCAATCTGCGCGAAGATCCGCTCCCGAAGTCGAGACAGGTACCGTTCGGCGCTGATTCGCAGCCGCGACGCCAGCGATCGCGCCAGCTCGAGGTCGTTTTCGTCCGCGAGGATCGCCGTTGGTTTGGGCTCTGGAACGACGTGCAGCAGCAGCACCTCCGCGTCGTGGAAGCGAGCCAGCTGCGCCACTTCGGGGAGCACGCTTTGTGTGCGCAGCGAGCCGTCGACGGCGACCAAGATCCGCTTCACTGACCCCTCCGGGCTCGTCGCAAAATCAATCGGCATAACCAAGACCGAGCCTGGGACCAGTGCCAGCACTTGTTGGGTCGTGCTGCCCAAGTTCCACGCACCCATGCCGCCCTCGCCGTGACTACTGAGGATGGTCAAGTCCGCTCTTAGTGCGTGCGCCGCCGCGATGATACGCTCGGCGGGGCGGCCCTGTGCCACTTCAATCGCTACGCGTTCGCGCGAGAAGCCCGCCTGCCCGAGCTCGTTCTGGATCCCCGCCAAATATTGCTCGGCCTCACGCCGCGTGAGCTCCCAGTCCAGCGCGTCTGGACGACTTGGCGGCTGATCGCCCTCCGGCGAAGCGAGCACGTGGAGCAACGTCATTCTGGCCCCGAATGCGTTGGCGATGAAGCGCGCATGTGGCAAACAAGTCTCGGCGAGCCGCGAGCGATCGAGGCACACGAGCACGTGACGAATACCGCGTTCTCGAGCGCTGGGTTCGGCGGGTCGAACGCAAGAGGGATCTCCAACATCGTCAGACATTTGCCCGGTCCTTGCTGCTCGACTCCGTCGCGAAGGTGGCCATACCGGTCGCCCTGCAACTGGCGGGCCAAAGCCTCAAACTGAGGCATTGTGGCTCACTCGCCCGGCTCCCGCTGTCGCGCGTGCACAGCTCCCGGCAAGCAGCGCTCGACTGCGCGCGCGTCACTGCGCCGTTGCATGACGCGGAACGCACATTGTGCGTCTAGTCGCTGGGGCTTCGCGCAGCTCCGTACACTGCCCCGGCATTTACCGCTTCAGTGCGTTGTCATCTCCAGCTTCACTTGGTCGATGACCTGCGTTACCCCGGGCGCGGCCCAAGCGGAGTTCGCCGCGTCCTCGATTGACTGCCAAGACGTGGCGTGCCCCGTGAGTGTGACTTTGCCACCCGA
>DATCFJ010000623.1:0-3660 GCA_036509605.1 Polyangiaceae bacterium
CTTCGATCACGTGCCGCCGCCTGCCGCGTGTCCGCCGGACAACGTCGAGCCGTTGCTCGAAAAGCGGCACGTGCGCGGTCGCTTCGATCGCTTGGGCATGCGCGTGCCGTTCATCGTGGTGTCGCCGTTTTCCAAAGCGCACTACGTGTCGCATCACGTTTACAGCCACACCTCGCTGACGCGCATGGTCCAGGCTCGTTTCGAGCTACCTGCGCTCAGCGCTCGAGACGCGAACTCAGACGTGCCGTATGACCTCTTTGATTTTGCGCATCCGCCGTTTTTAACGCCGCCAACGTTGCCCGTCGCACGTGTCGACGAGTTAGCGCACCACGTTTGCCAGGCAAAGTTCCGCAAGAAGAAGCCCGCCGGGAAGACTGTGGACGTTCCCGACTACGGCACCCCGACGCCCGCGAGCGACTCTGAAGGCGAGCCCGACGAAGAACCGCCGACGCCCTAGCTAGGACGCGCGGAGCGCCTGCTGCTGATTCAGAGTTTCGTGTACGGCGGCGCGCAGGTCATCGCAGTCGAATGGTTTGTCGAAGACGCGACTTGCACCCAAACGCCGGGCTCGCAGGTGGGTGGTTTGGTCTCCGAATGCGGTGATCAGGATTACAGGGGTGTCGACCAACGAGCGCTGCAAGCGCGTCAGAACATCGAAGGCGGTCAACCCCGGCATTCGCACATCCGACACGACCAGCGCGAACGGCTCTTCGTCGCCTCGGCCGTCCTCACTCAGCATGGTCCACAGCTCGTTGCCGTCGCGGGCCTCGATTACGTCGTGGCCGTCCGCGCGCAGCACACAGGCGAGCAGGTCGCGCAGCTCGAAGTCGTCTTCCGCGAGTAGCAGACGGGATTTTCGCGACGGATGCGATTGGGTATCCGCCGTTCCGATGGACTCGAGTTTGCTCATGCTGTGGTCCTTTCCCGACTCGAGCCTAGGCCAGTCTCGTTTCGTGAAATGCTTCGGCTGTGCTTCCAGCACGAAACACGCCACCGGAAATGCGCTGCGTTTACCGCGCCCGTTTGGCGCGAGTGCCCCGCTCGACGTCGGATTTTCGCCACCCAACGAGGCAAAATGCAGCGCGGCTAGCTCACCGAGCGCTCAGAGCCATAGCGATCGAGCTTCCGGTACAGCGTCTTGCGGTCCAAACCGAGGACTTGCGCAGCGAGCGTCTTGTTGCCGCCGACGGCCTCCAAGACCCGCAAGATGTAACGCTTTTCGACCTCCTCGAGGGGCACGAGCTCGCTCGGGTCAGTCGCCGCAACCAGCACGTGAGAGCTTCGATAGTTGCGGATCTTCTCGGGCAAATCCGCGATTGTCACGGCTTCCCCGCGAGTCAGCGCCACGGCCCGCTCCATGCAATTGGCCAGCTCGCGCACGTTACCGGGCCAGGCATAGGACGACAGCTTTTCGGCCGCCTCCGGGTCGAGCGAACGCACGTCCTTCTGAGACTGGGCGGCGAAGTGCTCCAGGTAGTGCTTGGCGAGCAGCAGCACATCTGCGCCGCGGGCGCGCAGTGGCGGCAGCTCAACGTGGATGACGTTGATCCGGTAGTACAAATCTTCCCGAAACTTACGCTCCTCAATCGCGGTCTCGAGGTCGCGATTGCTGGCGGCCACGACGCGCACGTCGATCGGTATTTCGACGTCGCCACCCACCGGACGCACAGTCCGTTCCTGTAACGCCCTCAGCAGCTTGGGCTGCAATCCGAGTGGCATATCCCCGATTTCATCGAGGAAAATGGTGCCGCCTTTGGCTTGTACGAACAACCCGGGGCGGGCGGTTCGGGCATCGGTGAAGGCGCCTTTGGTGTGGCCGAACAATTCGCTCTCCAAGAGCTGCTCGGGCATGGCTGCGCAGTTGATGGCCACGAAGGACCCCCCGCTGCGCTTGCTGCGCCGATGCAACGCGCGGGCGACCAGCTCTTTGCCCGTGCCGCTTTCGCCGCTGACGAGCACGGTCGACTCGGACTCCGCGACGCGCTCCAGTAGGTCGTAGACCTCCTTCATGGCGGGACTGGCGCCGAGCAGCTCGTCGAAGCGCCGCGACTCGTCGACGGCCTTTTGCAGAAGCTGAACCTGACGTGTGAGCACGCTGTGCTTGACGGCGCGCTCAATGGCGATCGCGACGACGTCGATGTCGAAGGGCTTGGTGATGAAGTCGTAAGCGCCGGCGCGGATGGCCTGCACAGCCGTTTCCATACTGCCAAACGCGGTGATCACGATCACGGGTAGATCAGGATGAGCCTCGGTCGCCTTCTGGCATAGCTCGAGCCCGTTCATGTCGCGCATATTGATGTCGGTGAGCACGACATCGCAGTTGCGCAGGGCGATCTCGGCGAGGGCTTCGTGCGGTGAGGCGCGCCAGGCGGCTTCGTAGCCGTGCTGCGCGAGCCCCTCGGCCAGCAGCTCGCACATGCTCGTATCGTCGTCGACGATCAGTACTTTGGCCTTCATTGGGGATCCGGGGTCGGGAGGTACACTTCGAAACGACTGCCTTCGGAAAGCTTGCTTTCCACGGTGATGAACCCGCCGTGCTCTTGCACGATACCGTAGGCTACGGCAAGCCCGAGCCCTGTGCCTTCACCAACATCTTTGGTCGTGAAGAACGGTTCGAATATGCGTTCCAGGGTGTTCTCGCTCATGCCCACTCCGCGGTCGCTGACCGTGATGCAGACGAAGCCTCGTTCAACTTCGGGGCCAATCTCGCTGCTGATACGCCTACTTTGGCGGGATGCACGTAAACCCACTTCCACCGTGCTTGATTCCGGGCTGGCTTGCACCGCGTTCACGACCAGGTTCGTGATCACCTGCTGCAGCTGAGCGGCATCCGCGACGACCTCCGGGACCGGCTCGCGGGCCTCGAAGTGTAGCGTTACGCGCCGTTTTTCCGCGATGGGGCGCAATAGGGACAGTGTGCTCGCAGCCAGGTGCCGTAGGTCGACCGACGACTTGTTGGGTTTGCCCGCGCGCGCAAAATTGAGCAGCTGGCGAATGATCTGCGCCATGCGCTCGCTCTGCTCCATGACGATGCGCGCGTTGTTGCGCGCTATTTCGTCGGAGCCTCGGCTCTGCGAGATCATCTTGGCGCGCCCCGAAACGACATTGAGCGGCGTACCGAGCTCGTGTGCAATGCCGGACGCGAGCTTGCCGACGGTGACCAAGCGGTCGGCGTGTCGAAGCTGCTCGAGCGCGTGCACGCGCGCCGCCGTCTCTGCTACCAAGCGCGCGTTCGCGTCCGACAGCTTGCTGCTCATCGCGTTCATTTCGCGCCCGAGCTCGGCGATCTCGTCGTGCTGCTGCAGGTCGAGGCGGATGCCGAGATCGCCGGCGCCGATGCGTCGCGCTTGGTCGACCAGTGCGCGTACTGGCCGACCCACGATGCTGCTGCCAAGGGCGAAGGTCAGCGCGGCGCAAACCAAGCCGAGGCACACGGCGGTCACGACCGCACGCAGCACCGTGGAACGCACGTAGGCATCGCGCGGCTCGAGCGATTCGGACACCTCGAGCACACCTGGGGTTTCGTCTCCAAGGTGTACCGCGGCGTAGCTGTATAGCTTTGGGGAAGGCCCTTCGAGCTTGTCGTGGAGCGCGGCGCCGCCCATGCGCACGCGGTCCAGAGCCATTGGGGCGATGTGCGGGTCGTTGGGCAGGACGTCC
>DATCFJ010000624.1:0-12133 GCA_036509605.1 Polyangiaceae bacterium
GCTGCCCGCGCCGAGCACGATTTGATCTGAGCGCAAACCGCCGAGCGCGTCCGCGACCGAGCTGATCGTGCCTAGTGTCTTCTTCACTTCGTCGCCGACGTCGCTCGACAACGCTTCCGACATACCGCCGAGCCCGGCGCGGATCTCGCCGGTTTGCTTGGTGTTGTCTTCTTTACCGTTCTTGCCGAGCTTGCCTTCTGCGCCCGCGATCTTCTTACCGCCGCCTTGTTCTTTCTTGTCCTTGGCGCCCGGATCCTTGACGCCCGATCCCTTGTCCTCCTCCTTGCCCGTGTCCGGTGTCGGCGGAGGCATCGGCTCTTCCTTCAAGTTGAACTGCAGCTCGAGCTCTTGCTGAGTCGTGAGCTCGAGCGGCTTCGGAATGCCCTGCGGCGTCGTGATCGCCCAGATCAGCGCCAGACCTCCGCCGACCGCGACCATCGCGAACACGAACGACAGAAACAGCGCCCAATCCAAGCGCCTGCGTCGCCCGATGATCGGCGCGCCGTGCGAGAATTGGAAAAAGACCGCAAAATTGCCGTATTGAACCAAGCCGTGGTCGCCGGCCACGATTGGAATCGGCGCGCCCGAGCGCCCGAGCTCGGCTGGGTTTTCACGGCGACCGCGCAACAAGAGCTCGCCGCCCGTCGCGCCGCGCGCGTCGAGCTCCCAGCCGGCGCCGACCGCGCGCACCGGCGAATCCGCAACCAGCGAGCCGTCGGGCTTGGCCACGACACAGCCCTCACTCTCGCCAATGTTCAGCGATTGCCCGCTGTCCAGGTTACGCACAACGAGCACGGTGGTGCCCCAGACGGCAGCAGTACGAAGCACGATCGGAAGCGGTGCGGGAGTAGCCATGCTCAACGAAGCGACGGATTGTTACGAGTGTCAGAAAGCTCGCGCATGAAAGAGCGATGCCCGAGCGCGCCCGCGTCGAACTCCGCCCGCACGCGGCGCAAGAAGTAAATAATCTGCGGCGACTTCATGCGTCCTTCGACTTCTATCGTCCCAAACTTGTAGGTCTTAACGCCGGATTTATCTTCTTTGGTCGTCACGCCAGCCACCGCGGGCGTCGCGTTCTTGGTCGCGCTCGTACCGGCGGCCTTGACCGGCGTTGGGTCGCCCTTGTCCGGCTTTTCAGGGGCGGCCTTGTCCGGGCTCGCCGCGTCGTCGGCGCTCTTGGCGCCGCTGGCCGTCGCGTCAGCGTCCGGCACGGCCTTTTTCGTATTTCTTGGGGTGGGTTTTCGGGGCGCGGCAGCGTGCGGCTTAGCCTTCGGCAGAGCCGTCGCGGTCCGAGGCGCACTCGCAAACGCGACCAGCGCCGCGCACAGCGCGCACGCCCCCAAAGAAAACCGACGCCTCATGATCGTCCTCGAGCATAGCCGGCCCGCCCACCCAGATCTACGCGCGCCTCCACCTCGGCCCCGCGTCCAGCTCTGTTTGGGAGCCTCTTAGTGCACATGCACCCACAATCTTCGCAACCGACCGAGCTGCCGTCCGACAGGAATTCCAGCCGCAAACACCGGCCCTTCAAAGAAGAGGAATCACCATGTCGATCACCGCCAGCAGCAATTACATGAGCAGCCTGACCATCGAGAGTTGGATGGAGCAAAAGACCGACGGCCTGTACGGCGATATGGGTCAGTCGATGGATGTCTCTAATCGACGCGGCGCCGCCGAAGCGGAGCTGAACAAGATTAAAGATATGACCGTTGCCGCGAAGGGCAAAGACGGAAACGCCCTGCTCGCCGAGGTCAACTCAGCGCTGACCGAGTACGCGGACATTCCGGAAGTCGCGACGGCGTTACAACCAATCGCCCAGGGCCTCACGGCCCAGTCGCAAACGGCCAACGAAAAGAACGAAACCGCGGGCGTTGCGCTCAGCGGCACGCCTATCTCCAGCGGGTCTGGCTCCCTGACCACGGGCGCACCGTTCAACGTGGACTCCACGAACGCCGACGATTGGAGCGCCGGGATCGGTCACTCAGTCGATGCCCTTGGAAAGCAGGACTCGCTCGGACTAATCAACATCCAAGAGTTCAACAGCCAGATCAACCAGGCCAGACAGATCGCGTCCGCGCTGCTCGACTCTACGAACAAGACGTCCGACTCGATCATCAACCACATCGGCTGAGGGCGACATGTTGAGCGCAGTCAACGCGAACCCCGGCGATACGTTGCAGGCAGCATCGCCAAGCGAGGAAACCAAACTCCCGCTGAGTGCTGCCTGCGCTCTTCTGGCACTGATGGTGCAGAGTCAGTCGAACACCCAGACTGGCTCGAAAGCGGACGCCGAGCTCGACTTCAAGAAGATGGAGGAGCTGAGGAAGCAGCTCGCGGACGCGATTCAGCAAGCCAAAGACGCCGCCAACGATTCCGGCTTCTTCGGTTTCTTGGGCGATGTCTTCGGAAGCGATGTCGCGCAAATCGCCGGCGCCGTAGCGGCCGTAGCGGCGGTGGTCGCGACCGGTGGCGCCGCCGGACCCCTAATATTGATAGCGCTCGCGGAAGGCCTACAAGCAGCCGCAAAACTTGGCCCCGAGCTCGGGATCGACCCGAAGATCTGCATGGCGCTCGGTCTCGCGTCGGCAGCAGTCGGCATCTGCACGGGCGCTGGCAGCGCTCAGGCGTTCGGCGAAGTCGCAGACGTTGCGCGCGGCGTCGAGCTGGGCGCGCATGTCGCGCAAGCTGGGTCGACGGCCACGGGCGGCGCGCTTCACTTCGTATCCGCGCACTATCAAGCCAAGTCGCTAGGCTACCAGGCAGACGCCACGGGCTACCAAGCCGCAAACGACACCACGAGCCTCGATCTCGACGCTGCGCTCGACATGCTGCAACGCGCGTTGAAAACCGAGCAGCGCGAGACCGCGACGGTCAGCGCCATCACCCAAGACAACTCCAATACCAACACCGCCCTCAGCAACAGGATCTAGTGATGACCCAAGCTATCGCCCCAACGGCAGTCGGTTTCGCCAGCGAGCTGGCGGAGCTACTGATTCAAACTGAAACCGCCCAGGCAGATTCCGCGCAGTTGCAACGGGATGCCGCACGTAAAGATTTCCTCGAGAACGCGCAACACCAAGTCGACGCGTTGCACGCGGCCGCCGATGACGTTCGCACGGGAGCGTTCGTGAGCGCGGCGTTTACCATTGGGGGTGCGGCCTGCTCGGTCGCCGGCGCGCTCGAGCAGTACGGTGCCGATAAGGACTCCTCGGTACTGTGCGCGAACGGACCCAAAACGACGCCTGACATCGCCAGGGAGACCAAGTGGGCAAACATTTTTGGCGAGGCCGGCAAAGGGCTCGACGCCCTCGGCAGCGCCGGCAAGACCTTCGTCGGCGACGCCGCCGCGACCGACGACAACGCCAAAGCGAAGTACTTCGAAACCCAAGCCGAGAAAGCCAAATGGCTGGCGAGCGACGCCAGCACCGAGATCGACAAGGCGGCGCAGCTGGGCGACAAGATCTTGGACACGCTCCAGGGCATCAATCAGGACCAGAATTCCGCCAACAACGCCCTGATCGGTCGAATCTGACCTTCGCCGCTCGGCGGGACTCGCCCGGGGCGGCAACTCCATTCCGGCTTCCGACGCTCGGATCGGCTATATTTGCGACAAATGCTGGTGAGCTGTGCACCGGTTCAGCATTTTTCCTCAGCTATCGTACGAAAGAATGTGCTGAGTGCTTGCGAGCTTCGCGGTCCTGAATTAAGTTCCGCGCCCCATTCCCATGGCCTACGCAGTCATCCGCACCGGCGGCAAGCAGTACCGAGTTGCCGAGGGCGAAACCATTCAGGTTGAGCTCCTCAAAGGCGATCCCGGCGACAAGATCAACTTCGACCAGGTCCTTATGGTCTCCGGCGACGCGCCGCAGTTTGGCAAGCCGCTCGTCTCCGGCGCTTCGGTGGCAGGTGAGATCGTTCGCCAGCTCCGCGGTCCGAAGCTCATCGTCTTCAAGTTCCGCAAGCGTAAGCGCTCGCGCAAGAAGGCGGGCCATCGTCAGAATTACACGGCCGTGAAAATCACGGGCCTCACCGGAGTGTCGGCGTAATGGCACACAAAAAAGGCGGCGGCTCTACGCGTAACGGTCGTGGCTCCAATGCCCAGTTCCGTGGCGTGAAGGTGTACGGCGGCGAAGCCGTCCGCGCTGGCGGCATCCTGGTCCGCCAGGTCGGTCAGACCATCAACCCGGGCCGTAACGTCGGCGTGGGGCGCGACTACACCTTGTACTCG
Organism: Polyangiaceae bacterium; assembly: GCA_036509605.1. Taxonomy (GTDB): domain Bacteria; phylum Myxococcota_A; class Polyangia; order Polyangiales; family Polyangiaceae; genus PMG-095. The sequence goes on from DATCFJ010000624.1 coordinate 4,229, forward strand.
CTGGTCGATGGCACCGTCGCCTACGAGCACGATTCGCGCACCAAGAAGCGCGTTTCGGTGTATCCGGTCGGCGCGGCTCCCGCGAGCACCGCGAACTGACACCCCGCGTCTTCGTCACTGATATTGACGGGACGCTGCTAGGCCCCGATGGGGATGTGCACCCGCGCGACGCGGAAGCGATCGAAGCGCTGATTGCACGCGGCGTCCCGGTGACTCTGTGCACCGGGCGCATGTATTCCGGTACGCGAGAAATCGCGGAGGCGATGCGGATCTTGGGTCCCGTCGCCTGTATCGACGGCAGCCACATCGTCGATTCGCGAAACCACTCGGAGTTGCACAGCACTCCGATCTCGGAACCCGGCAGCGAGGCGCTATTCGATGCGCTGGCCCGCTTCACGCCAGCCGCCTTCGCGTTCTCGGGCGATCGCTTGTTCCACGACGAGCGTGGCCTGCCGTTCCTCGACTATTTGAGCACCTGGTCCGAGCGCACGCAGCAGGTGAACGTGCTCTCCGATCTCGCCGACTGGCAGGAGCCGGGCACAACGCTCGCCGCGCTGGTCGCGCTCGGCACACCCGCGCAGATCCGCGGCGCGGAAGCATTCCTCAAAGGGCACGCCGCGCATTTGCAGAGCGTATCTTTCGAGGTGGGGCGCGCCGGCTACGCGGGGACCTGGGGGCTCGTGATCCGGGCCGCTGGGGTCGACAAGGGCACGGCCATCGATTGGGTCGCCAAGCACCACGGAGTGACTGCCGCCGAAGTCGTCGCCGTGGGCGACTGGCTGAACGACATCCCGATGCTGCGCCGCGCCGGCCGCTCGTTTGCGATGGCGCAGGCGCCGCAAGAAGTGAAAGCGGCCGCAACCGACATCCTCAAAGCGAGCGCCATGACCGGCGGCGGCCTAGCGGAAGCCGCCCAGCGCGCCGGTTTGCTGTAGAGCGCCGCAGGCGGAGCGCCATCCGAGATTGAGCGTACCCCGACCCGGTGCAATGCTCACGTAACGCACCGTGACCGCACAAATCGTCGTCTTGTCCCCGGCGCTAGCCAGTCAAATTGCGGCGGGAGAAGTCGTCGAGCGGCCGGCTAGCGCGGTCAAAGAGCTGATCGAAAACGCGCTCGACGCGGGTGCGCAGCGCGTCGATGTCGAGATCGAAGGCGGCGGCGTCACTCGGCTTTGCGTCAGCGACGACGGCGTGGGCATGAACGCTGAGAACGCCCGGCTCAGCGTTGAGCGCCACGCGACCAGCAAGCTGACCGCCATTTCCGACCTGAATCGGCTGCTGAGCTACGGCTTTCGCGGCGAGGCGTTGCCCAGCATCGCCTCGGTCAGCCGGTTTGCGCTGCGCTCGCGCTCGGCAGAGAGCGACGCCGGAGTTGAAGTGTCGATCGAAGGCGTCGCCGATCCGGTGCTGCGAGCGACGGGCATGGCCGTCGGCACGCGCGTCGAAGTGCGCGATTTGTTTTTCAACATCCCGGCGCGTCGCAAATTCCTGCGCTCGACGGGCACTGAATCCGGTCACGTCACCGAGGTCGTCGAGGCCGCGGCGCTAACGCGCCCCGAAGTGACCTTCACACTCACGCGCGACGAGCGAAAAGTGCGCGAATTCCTGCGTTGCAGCGGCCGCGAGGAGCGCGTCGCCCAGGTTTGTAGCGTCGAGGATCTGACGCGCTGCACGGGCACGCGCGGTCCGCTGTCGCTCGAAGCGTTCTTGTCGCGACCCGAACAAGCCAGGAGCGGCGCGGGCGGCCTCCGCCTGTTCGTCAACGGACGCTCGGTACGCGATCGCGCGTTGGCGGTGACCATCGCGCAGGCGTACGGCAGTGTGCTGGAGCGCGGACGCTACCCGCGCGGCGTCGTGTATTTGGATTTGCCGCCGGAATTTTTGGACGTCAACGTCCACCCGCAGAAGGCAGAGGTACGCTTCGCAGATTCGCGCGCGACCTCGGACGCGGTGTACGGCATGCTGTCGCGCGCGCTCGCGGGTGCATTTTCGCTGCCGACGCCGAACCGCAGCGCGTGGTCGAAACCAAAGCAGGACCCGCCCACGGCAAGCGCAGTGCCGAGCGTGCCCATCGATCAACCCTGGTCCTCGCCCGGCATTTCAGCCAATTTCGCCGATCCGCCGCCCGTGCAGCGCGATCTACCCGCGGCTTCGGTCGCCCGCGAGCTGAGCCCCGGCCCCGTCGCAGCCGAGCTACTTTTTTCGCGAGCGATCGAAGAGCCGTTGATCGCCGTGCGTGATTCCTCGGCTCTACCAATTCGACCGCAGCCAGAGATCGCCTGGTCGAGCTTGAGCTTCGTCGCTCAACTGCGGCAGACCTATTTGCTGTGCGAGAGCGGCGACGGGATCTACCTGCTCGATCAACACGCCGCGGCAGAACGCGTCACATTCACGCGCTTGCAGAAGCAGTACCAAGGCCGAGCCGTACCTTCGCAATCACTGCTCTTCCCGGTTACCCTGGATGTGCTACCGGCCGAAGCCGAGCTCGTCGAGCTGCGCGCTAAGGAGATGGCAGAGGTCGGGCTCGACGTGCGTGTGCGCGGCGCCGAAAGCATCAGCATTCACGCGGTGCCAAAGCTCTTGCAGCGCGCCAGCGCCGAGCGTCTGGTGCGAGATTTATTGGCTGAAGTGTCGCGCAAAGGCGGGCGCGGTTTCTCCGATGCCGTCGATCTTGCGCTCGCCACGATGGCCTGTCACGGCTCGGTTCGCGCGGGCGATCCGCTCTCCGCGAGCGAGGTCAAAGCCTTGCTCGAAGCGCTGGACGACGCGGACTTCGCGGGCCACTGCCCGCACGGGCGCCCGGTCGTCACGTTCTTGAGCTGGGCCGAATTGGAACGCAAAGTTGGACGGCGCTAATGCGGGAGCTCAGCTCCCGCCCCCCTGGAGTGAATCCAGCGGGGCCCCACCCTCAGGTTTTGGGGCCCCAACCCCAAAACAAACGCGCGAAAAGTCGATGAAATTGGAGAGCGACGAACAGCTGTGGGTCGTGGTCGGGCCGACCGCATCTGGGAAGACCGAGCTGGCGATTCAGTTGTGCGAAGAGCACGACGGCGAAATCGTGAGCGCAGACAGCGTTCAAGTCTATCGCTACTTCGACATTGGCTCCGGGAAGCCGAGCGCGGCTGAGCTGGCTCGCGCACGTCAGCATTTGATCGACGTGGTCGAACCGAGCGAGCCGATGGATGCGGCGCGCTTCGCTGAGCTGGCAGAGCTTGCCATTTTCGACATTCGCGCACGTGGCAAACGACCGATCGTGTGCGGAGGCACGTTTTTGTGGGTGCGCGCGCTGATTCACGGCTTAGTGCCCGCGCCCCCTGCCGATCCCGAGATTCGCGCACGACATCAGCTGCGCGTGACCGAAGTCGGGCGCGCTGGACTGCACGCAGACTTGGCCAGCGTCGACCCTGAGGCGGCGCTGCGGCTGGCGCCCAATGACTTCGTGCGCGTCAGCCGCGCGCTGGAAGTGCACGAGCTCACGGGCGTGCGCATGAGCGAATGGCAAGCCGCGCACGGCTTCAAAACCGCACGTCACAGCGCGCGTCTGCTCGGCGTCGCGCGCGAAAAGCACGACCTCGACCGGCGCATCCTGGCGCGCTGCCAAGCGATGTTGAAGGCAGGCTGGGTCGCGGAAGCCGAGCAACTGCTGCAGCGCGGCTTCGCGGGCGCGCGGCCCTTTGCGTCGGTGGGCTACAAGCAAGTCGCGCTGGCGCTCGAAGCTGGAAGAGCGTCGGACTTGGCGGAGCTCGAGCTATCGATCTTCCGCGCTACGCGGGTTTTCGCGCGTCGTCAGCGCACATGGCTACGTGATCAGGCGATCGAGTGGCTGCCGCCTGGATCGACGAAGCTGTGATGGTAGCTGGGGTCGTCGAGCGCCAACGCAGCGGCGGTGACGCGCAGCGGCCGCGCGCAGTCGAGCATTACGGCCAGCTCTTCAGTGCGACCGCCACCGAGGCTGGCCTCGTACGCGCCCGGATGCGGACCGTGTGGGATGCCCGAAGGATGCAGCGAGATGCTCCCGGCGCTGATGCCCTTGCGCGACGAGAAGTTACCGCGCACGTAGTAGATGACCTCCTCGATATCGACCGAAGAATGCGGATAGGGGCAGGCTAGCGCCTGCGGATGATAGTCGAGCGGCCGCGGCACGAAGCTGCACACAAGCGCGCCGGGCAGCGCAAAGGTGGCGTGCACCGTGGGCGGCAGGTGCACCATGCCAACCTTGGCTTGAAAATCCAAAATCGAGAAAGCGACCGGATAGTAGCTGCCGTCCCAGCCCACGACGTCGAGCGGAGATCGCGCGTAGCGAAAGCCGTAGAACGCATGCCCCCGCTTCACGACCAGCTTGCGGATGCCTTCGTCGCTCGGCCCCGTGAACTCCGGGCCGCGAAAGTCGCGATGCGAATACGGCGCATCCATGCGCAATTGGCCGATCTCGTTCCTGTATTGACGCGGGATCGCGATCGCCCCGGCACTCTCGACCGACAGCCATTCCTGCACCAAAGTCGCGTCGGGTACGAAGCGGTGCAGCAGGCCGCGGGGCAAGCACAGGTAGTCGTTGGCTCGAAAGCGCAGCTCGCCCAGCTGAGTCTTCAGCAGGCCACCGCCTTCGCGAATGAACAGCAGCTCGTCGCTGTCCGCGTTCACGAAATACGCCGGATCCTCACTGTCTGGCGCGAGCACGGACAACACCAGATCGTCGTTTTCGAGCAGCGGTACGCGCGCGTCGAGCGCTGGGCCGCCGCGCTGACGTTGCTCGAAGGTCTTGAAGTGGTGGCGAGAGAGGCCGCGCGCGGGCCTGCCCCCGAGGATCTCCCAACCGTGGCGAACTTCGATCGGCTCGGCCTCGTGTGGCCTTTGCTCGTGATAGACAATCGAATACGGGCCGTCGAAGCCTGCGCGCGTGATGCACTCTTCGTAGCGCAACGCGCCGGTCGGTCCGCGCAGCGCAGTATGCGCCTTGACCGGGACATCCCCACACCTGCGGCGCTCGAGCATCAGCGCGGCTCCGAGTTTGCGGCGGACTGTTCGCGCTCGATGCTCTCGAACAAGGCTCGAAAGTTCCCCGCACCGAAGCCGCTGTCGCCCTTGCGCTGAATCAGCTCATAGAAGAACGGGCCGGCCTCGCGGCTGCCGTACATGCCGGCGGAGTCTTTGAGGAAGATCTGCAAGAGATAGGATTTCAAGCCGTGTCCGTCGACCAATAGCTCGAGCTCACGCAGCGTGTCGATGTCTTCGTCGATGGAGTCCACGTTCAGGCTGCGCAGGCGATCCGGCAGCGCGTCGTAGTAGTTGGGCGGCGTGCGCATGAACTCCACACCGCGCGCGCGCAGTCGGCGAACGGCGCTCACGATGTCCGTCACTTGCAGTGCGATATGCTGCACGCCGTCGCCGCGGTGGTCCTCGTTGAACAGGTTGATCTGGGAGGCCTTGAAGTTTGGTCGGTAGGGCTCATTGTTCGCGAACTTCAGACCCGACGCTTTGTCCCACATCACGACCGAACGCAGACCTGAGCCGTCACGGACTTTCACCCGCCCGACGTCGCGCGTGTGAAACTCGACGTCCCAGTAACGCTCGAAGCCGAGCACGTGCTCCATCCAAAGCAACGCCGGAGACATGGTCTGGAAGTTGGACGTGATGTGATCGACAGCCGTGATCGAGCAGCTATTCTTGCCGCCTTGGGCTCGCTCGATGTCGCTGAATCCGGGAAAAAAACCGCGATATCCGCGGCGCTCCACGAAGCGAAACGTGGTATCGCCAAAGGGCGTCGTGATCGAAAATGTCTTCAGCGTGCCGCCGTCGTCTCGCAACGTCTCTACGTCGCTGATCGGCGTGGCTCCGCGGCCGTCGAGCAGGGTGAAGACGCGCTCGGCGTCCTCGACACGAAAGGCCAGCGTGCCAACGCCGTCTGGGTGCTTCTTCAAGAAGCGCTCCGCGCGCCCGCCCTCACCCGCCGGGCTCGAGCAGACCACGACGTAGTCGCCAGCGCGGAACACGCGCGAGCGTTGCCGCCCGCCCTCGCTCAGAGTGACGCCGCTTTCCGCGACCTCCGCAAAATCCATCCGTTCGACGTAGAAGCGCGCGCTGCGCTCTAGGTCGCGGACGTAGTAGTGAACCCCTTCTAGGCCGAGTATCCCGAGCGAATCGAGAGCTGCCATGCTCTCAAAATAGCCCTAATCTCTCAGGAAGCTACAACTACTCGCGGTCTGCTTGTCGGTCGGGGTGCGCTGTGGCGAAACCCTCCAGCTTCAGGCACTCGGTCTCGATGCGCGTCAGGGTCGGCAGGGAGCCTGTGTTCACGCCGATACGACGCGCCGCGTAAAGCTGCGGGACGAGCAGCACGTCTGCGATCGACACTTCGTCGCCGACCAAATAGCGACCCGAGACCTGAACGGCGCGTGACTCCAAGATGGACAAACCTCGCCCGACGAAGCGTTCGTACCAGCAGGCCTTGTCGAGCTCGGGCGCCGCTTCGGCTAGGAATGCAGTCGTGCTCAGATTCTGAAATGGCTGAATGCCGGAATTGATCAGCTCCGCCAGCTCACGCACGCGAGCGCGCGCCAACAGATCACGCGGCAAGAGCGGCGGGCTCGGGAAGCGCTCCTCTAAGTATTCGATGATGGCCAAGGACTGCGTGAGAAACACCGGGGAACCTGCTTCGTCCAGCTCGAGCACCGGGATTTGACCGAGCGGGTTCTTGCTGCGAAAGCCGGCTTGATGCTGGTCGCCGCCGGCCCGCACTAGGTGCACGAAGCTCGGTTCGTATTGGAGCCCCTTCACGCCGAGCGCGATCCGAACACGGTACGCCGATGAGCTTCGCCAGTAGGTGTGAAGTTTCATGGGCCGCAGTTTAGCAGCCTGCGCCGTCGCTTGTCAGGCGACGACGCGTTCAGAAATGGTGCCGAACACGTTGACGCCTGCGTCGTCGAACATGGCGATTTCGATTTGATCTCCGACGCGCAGGAAGGGCGTCACGGCCTGACCGGTCGCTATCATCTCTCGCGCGCGCAGCTCAGCAAGGCAGGACACGCCTCTCGCAGGATCCGCGTTCGATACCGTTCCGCTGCCCAAGATCGTGCCCGAGGTGAGTGCGCGCGTTTGGGTCACGTGAGCGAGCAAATCGCAAAACGAAAAATGCATCTCTGGACCCGCGTTCGGGTCACCAACGAGGGCGCCATTTAGACGCGTCTGTAGCGGCAAATGCACGCGGCCGCCGTGATAGGCGCTGCCCAGCTCGTCGGGCGTGACGGCAAAGGGTGAGAACGCGGTCGCCGGTTTAGAGACGAAGAAGCCGAAGCCTTTGGCGAGCTCAGGCGGGATCAGACTGCGGAAGGTCCAGTCATTGGCCAGCATGAGCAAGCGGATATGCGCTTGCGCGTCACTTGCCGCGGTGCCGCGCGGGGTGTCGCCCAATACGACAGCCACCTCGGATTCGAAATCCAAACCGTGTTGTTCGTCGCCGAGCGAAAACGGATCGTTCGGGCCGAGCAGGCAGCCCGACGCGCCCTGGTACACGAGCGGGTCGCTGTGCAACGTGGCCGGAGGCTCCGCACCACGCGCGCGCCGCACGAGCAGGATGTGATTGATGAAGGCCGAACCGTCGATCCACTCGTAGGCGCGCGGCAGCGGAGCCATCAGCTCGACTTCGCTGAGCGGGTGACCGCGCAGCGGAGCCGCCACTAGCTCCTCGAAACGACGGCGCAGCCGGGGTTCGACGCGCGGCCAATCGTCGAGCGCGCTCTGCAAATTAGGCGCAATGTCGTGGACGGGCACATAGCGTGTGCCATCGCGGCTCACGACGAGCAGCGCTCCGTCTCGGCCCTGACGACGACTCGCGAGCTTCATGACGACATCCGCAGGCCGCGCCCGCTAACCAACAAGAGAAGGGGGACTTAGTTGCTGCCCAACGCC
>DATCFJ010000625.1:0-2784 GCA_036509605.1 Polyangiaceae bacterium
GCGCTGACGGCGGCCGAGGCTGCCTCCGGTACGAGCGCAGATGCGGGCGCCGCGGGCGCCGCGATCGACGTCGCGGGCTGCGCCGAGGCTACCGGCACGGCCGACGCTACCGGCATGGCCGACGCTACCGGCATGGCCGACGCTACCGGCCTGAGCGACGCGGCGGGCGCGGCCGACACCGGGGCCGCGCTGGGCGCGCGTTGGGCCCGCGCTTCGGGAATCCCAAGCGCGCCAAGAAGCAGCGCAAACACGGCCAAGAAAGCGAGCCGAAGCCCCCAAACTCGCGCCACCACACACGAATACGATGAGGATCTCACGCTGGGGCTAGAAGCTTCGGCCACGGGCCAGGCAACTGCAAGGCTTTCCATCTCGCGGGCGGCGCGCCGGACGTTGGGCCGTAGAAGCCATGGCGAAAATTCGTGGGCGAGGGTAGTTTACGCGCCCTCATGACGACGACTCAGCATCCAGACCGCGTGGTGTTGCACATCGCAGGCAATGACCGCCCCGGCGTCACTGCACGCTTAGCCGAAGTGATCGCCGAAGACGAAACCGCCCAGCTCATCAACATCGGTCAATCGGTGCTGCACGGTTACCTCATGCTGTCGGCGATCGTCGACATCCCGCGCAACTCGTACGCGCTGCGGCGGCTTTTGTTCGCCGCGGCGGACATGGGGCTGCGCTTCGAGGTAACGCCGTTCCGTAGCGAATCCGCGCACGAATCAGCGCAGGACGTGAGCTCGCTCAGCATCACCGTGCTCGGTCCGCTCAGGAACGGCATCGCCACCGCGGCCATCACCAACTTCATGGCCAAGCGCGCCATGAACATCCGCGAGATCCGCTCGCTGAGCGAGAACGAGCTCGACGGCTTGGAGCTGATCGTCGATCTGCCGCCTGGTGCCGTGCTCAGCGCGTCGGAGCTCGGGGATCTGCGCGGCAGCTTGTTGCGCTTAGGTATGGAGCTTGGCGTGGACCTCGCAGTGCAACGCGACGACATGTTCCGGCGCAGCAAGCGGCTCGTCTGTATGGACGTCGATTCGACCTTCGTGAAGGGCGAGTTCATCGACGAGCTCGCGGAGCTGGCGGGCTGTAAAGAGCAGGTCGCGGGCATCACGGCGCGCGCCATGCGCGGCGAGATCGACTTCAAGCAAGCGCTCGCCGAGCGCGTGAAGCTGCTCGAGGGCTTGCCGTTCGAGCGCGCCAAATCGTTGATCGAGCGCTTCGAGCTCACGCCCGGTGCCGATCGCTTCGTCAAGATCCTGCACAGCTTGGGCTTCCGAGTCGGGCTCGTCAGCGGCGGCTTCACGTTCTTCGTCGACGAGCTCAAGGCGCGCTTCGGTCTCGACTTCGCCTTCGCCAACGAGCTCGAGGTGATCGATGGCAAACTGACCGGCAAGGTCCGCGGCACCATCGTCGACAGCGAACGCAAAGCTCAAATCCTGAAAGACATGGCGCAGGTCTACACCTGCCGGCTCGAGCAAACCGTGGCCATCGGCGACGGCGCGAACGACATTTTCATGCTGCAGACCGCCGGCCTCGGAATTGCGTTCCGCGCCAAGCCGAAGCTTCAGGAAGTGGCGGACATGAGCCTGAACCATAATGAGAGGCTGGATACGCTTCTGTATCTGATGGGGTTTAATTCTCGCGACCTACGCTTGGCGTAGGTTAGGTTTATGGGGGAGCGTGCGGGCGACGGTGTCGCCTGGCGATCTACTCGGCGGTTGGAACAGCAGACGCCCGGTTCCGCCGGTTCTTGTGGGCCCAGCCTCATTCGCAGATCGTGATCTTGTCATCCAAGATTTTTCGGTCGTTTTAGTTCCGGGCATGCGGCTGAGCTGCTTGGCGCGCGCGGGGGCGCGAGCGTGCGGCGCTCCGCGCGCACCAAGATCCAAGAGGAGAGAGGCATGCGGCTGAGCTGCTTGGCGCGAGCGTGCGGCGCTTCGCGCGCACCAGAGAGGGCTGCGCAGAGGGCGTCTTTCGGAGAGGGCCGCGCGGGGGGACTTTGGGAGAGGATGCGCAGGCGGCTTAGCAGAGGCTGCGTGCGGGGGGCGGCTGGTTTCCGAGCCTGTCGGCTCGTGCTAAGAACGCGGCGCTTTGGACCAGAACCTGCTTCGCTCCTATTTTGCGACCGTCTACGAGCTGCCCACGGATACGGGCTTGCTTCGCGTTTCGATGGACGGGGAAATCATCAAAGATCTCCAGGGGCTGCCGCCCATCTTGCGCACGAAGTTCGCGCTGCTGACGGCATACAATCCGCGCTCCATGCTGCTGCCGCGCCGGGTCAACGACGGTCGCCACCAAGTGATGCGGGATTTGCTGATTTTGGGCTGTTATCGGGTCGAGCACTGCGTCGGCTACGACGAGGAGCCGGAAGGCGTGTGGCGTGAGCCGGCTTGGCTCGTGCACGGCATCGAGCGCGAGGAAGCGCTGAACTTCGGGCGCACTTTTCGGCAGAACACCATCTTGTACTGCCGGGACGCCAAGCCCGAGCTGATCGTGACGGACCCGACCTGCGACGAGATCGGCAAGGTTTTCCCGGGCAACTGGCGCTTGCGCACCTAGCCCCCGTGGTATCGTAAGGGTGTGCGAAGCGCGCTAGTTTCAATGTCTCGCGTGGGCTCGAACCGCTTTTCGTCGCCGCTAGTCATCGCGCTCGGGTTGCTGTTGCCCGCGCTGGCCGTGCCAGCACTGGGACGTGCCTACGCCGACCATTTGGCGGACGACATCGCGCTCCATCTGCTAGCAACGTTCGCGCCGGTGGGCGACGCGTATAGCGCGATGAGCGGC
>DATCFJ010000626.1:0-6947 GCA_036509605.1 Polyangiaceae bacterium
TCCGATTGGCTCAGGCGGTTTCGAGCCGTGCCGCCCGAGGGTCCACAGCAGCGGAGCATCCAAGTACTGCGTCTCCTTGTGCTCGGCGTTCAGGTAGCGCCGGAGCAGGTCGAGCATCGGCTCGCCGTCGAAGCAGATGACTCGCTCCTGCTGACCGTTGGCCCGCGTGCCTCGCACGCGCAGCCGCAGAGTCCCCTGCTCCGCACAGATCCCGAAATTCAGAGCCGCTAGCTATTTCTCGCACTGGCGGCGTCGGCCAGTAACGCACACGGATCAGGCAAAATTCGCCTCGCGCGTGCCGGCCCGCGGCGGCTCCAAACCGGACTTTCTTCAGAAACAAGTAACCGTTCGCGCCGATGGGCATACGGCGCACTGGAGGCTCCGCGCCATCCACATTCGCTATACGTCCATCCTGAGGAGTTGTTCATGCTTTTCTACCGCCATTTGTTGCCCTTTACGCTCTCCATCTGCGCGCTCACCGCGTGCGGCAGCAGTGACAACACGGCGTCCACGAGCGCCGGTGATGCACAAACGCCACCGACCACCAACGGCAACGACGTCGAAGCCTGGCTGAAGGCGGGTAGCTATAAATCGTGGAGCTGCGAGACCGTTTCCCACCCACAACTGAAAGTTTCGCCTCATGGGCAAAATCGCATCTGCTCGAACGATCTGATCGCGAGCTTCACTGGGACGGGTGAGCGTCCCAAGGGCTCGGCAGCCGTCAAAGAGTTGCTCGACGATTCGGACGCGATTGTCGGCTACGCGGTGTCCGTGAAGCTCGCTGCGGCTAGCGACTCGGGCAACGGCTGGTACTGGTACGAGCGCATCCCGAAGGACAGCATGGCGGCGCCACACGATACCGGCGGCGTGGTTGCTGATGGCCCAGGGACCGCTCAAACTGCCGGCACGAAGTTGTGCGTGGGCTGCCACTCCGCTGCCGGCTCGGACGACACGCACACGGTCACGAAATCGAGCGACTACGTGTACGACGTCATCAACTGACCGGAGCTATTGGGGCGGGCTCACGCCGCCGTCGCTGAGCTTGCGCCGCCCGAAGCGGCGCTCGCTCGCGGTTTTGGGTGTTTTGAATTGACCGGCTCGGCCGGCTCTCCGACACTCTGCCCATGAGCCAAAGTGTGTCGGGTCGGGTGGGGGCAATGCTGCTATGCGGTCTAGCGTTAGCTGGCTGCAGCTCGGGGAAGTCTGCAGACACGGGCCCCAACATGACGGAGACGCCCACATGCGGCAGCGTGAGCGCACCGAAGATGTTCCAGCTCTCCGGAGTCTCGCCGGCCATTGGTAGCTCAGTACCCAACTCGGCCATCGTGCAGACCTTCACGATCGTGGGCGTGAACCTCGAGATTTTGCCGACGTTCGCGTTGATGGCCACGCATACCGCAGGCGCGCCCACTCCCAATCCAGTCCGCTGGGCCCTGGCCGTGTCAGGGGCAGATACGCTCTACATGTCCGAGCCCGTCACCTGGGCGACAGCACCGGGACACGTCGAGCTCGACCCGCCAGGCCTGCTTGAGGACACGGCGACTCATTGCGTGTGGGTGCTGCCCACGCCGACGTTCAGCTACGACGTGACCGCGCCCTGAGGCTCACGCCGCGATCAGCGCGTACAGGCCGAGCACGACGCTTGAATCTTCAGAACACGTAGCGTGCGCCGGCGCTGCCCATACCGACGACGGGCGTCCACGGGCTCACCGTGGGGTGCTCGGCGGTCTTCGTCGGAGTCGTGAGCAAAAGTCCGAGCCAAGTGCCAATGCCCGTCGCACCCACGACGTAGCCAGCGGCGGAGATCGTACGCAGCGCGTAGAAGCCCGATTGGTTCTCGGGGTACGGCGCGCCCTCGGTGCATTTGCCGGCCGGGCAGTGCTGATCCGCCGCCGAGTAGCGAGTGAGCGCTGCGATGCCCGTGACGGTGCCGATGCCTAGGCCCGTCGCGCCCACAGTCAGTGCGACTACGCCCCAGGTACGGCGCGCCGACGAAGCACCGCCGACCTGCTCGGGCTTGTGAGCGGCGTGCCCAGACGGCGACAACCAGGTCATTCCGACCGTCCGGGCTTCGCCTTCGGCGATTTCGAAGTGAAGCCGCGCCTGCTCGCCATCCGCGTCGCTGGCGATGACCTCGTGCACCCCTGGATTCACGGGCACGGGCGTGCCCAAGGCGACCAAGCGGCCGTCCATCACCAGGCGCAGGTTGTGCGCGCGTTGCTCGGCGTCCCCGAGCTCGAGATCGATGGTCGGGATACGCGGACGCAGCTGCGCGAGCTCGTCGCGCGCGCTGGCGATCGCAGGGACTTTCTCGGCCGGCACCGCGCTGGCCACGACGCCGCGGTAGTCGTCCGCAGCCTCCACCAGCTGCCCGAGCGCGACGCGAGCTCGGGCCGTGTACAAGCCGACTGTGGCGCCGGGAGCTGACAGAGCCAAGCGCCGAAACTGTGCCAGCGCGGCCGCGTAGTCATGACGGTCGAACGCGGCGAGCGCACTCTGAGTGGTAACCGACTCGACTGAACGCTCTGCCAGGCTTGCGCCTTCAGCGTGCGCGCACAATGACCAACCGGAGACTAGAAGCGCGATCGCAGTCGAACGAATCACTGTCTTTCAGTGAACGGGTTTTCGCACCTGCTGTGAAGACCTTTCGGTAGCGATTCGCGAATCTACTAGGACCGCGGACTACGCACACTTACATGCGTCCTCGCGCAACCGACCGCGCGGTTCTAGTCGCGACGGAGGTTTGTGTGGAATCAGGCGTTATCTGGTTCTGAGGCGATCGCCGACGCAACTGCGCGGAGCAGCTCGGTCACGTCGTAGGGCTTCTGCAGGTACGCCGAAACTTTCGGGGAATCCGCACCGATGACTTCGGCGCTGTAGCCGCTGCTGAGTAACGCCGGAATGTCGCTGCCCGTCGCGCGAATTCGCTTCAGAGCTTCGACGCCGCTCATCTGCGGCATGGTCACGTCCATCACAATCAACGACAGCTCGCGCCGGTGTTGCTCGAAGAGGCGTAGTGCGTCCTCGCCGCTGGACGCGGTGATGACGGCGAAGCCGCGTGCGGTCAACGCGCGCCGAACGAGACTCTGAACGCCTTGGTCGTCGTCGACCACGAGCACCGTGCCGCGGGTGCGGGAACCTGCAGCGCGCTCGGCCGGCGGGGGATCCTTCGCGGGCAGTAGCACACGCACTCGCGTGCCCACGCCCTTTTGGCTATCCGTGCGGATGGCGCCACCGTGACTGCGCACGATACCGAGCACCGCGGCCATGCCCAAGCCGCGCCCTTTGAACTTGGTGGTGAAGAACGGATCGAACATGCGGCGGCGTGTCTCGTCGTCCATTCCGCAGCCGTCGTCTTTGACTTCCAGGCTCAAAAACCGGCCCGCCGCAGCTGCGTGGTTCGGATATTCCTCCAAATCGTGCGCCGACAGCTGCACCTCTTCCACCGAGATAACGACGCGACCAGCGCGCTCGGTCATCGACTCAGCCGCGTTGGTGATGAGATTCATGATCACTTGCCGGATCTGCGCGGGGTCCGCTTCGATCGGCTTCAGCCCATCTTGAACCTGGTAATGGAGCGCGACGTTTTTCGGAATCATGCCGCGGAGCAGGCCAGCCATCTCACGGGCGGCATCGGGCAGGTTCAGAGTTTGAAGCTTGAATTTGCCCTGCCCGGCGTAGTCGAGCATCTGCCGTGTGAGCTCTGCTGCGCGGCGGGCGCCCAGCTCGATCTCCTCGAGAAGCGGCAGCGTGACCGGGTCGGCCTGCAGCTGATCCTTGGCCAACGAGGCATTGCCGAGAATGGTGACGAGCAGGTTGTTGAAATCATGCGCGATGCCACCGGCCAAGACACCCAAGCTCTCGAGCTTCTGGGTGTGCATCAACTTTTCTTCGAGCCGCTTGCGCTCGGTGATGTCGATGAACGTTGCGATCGCGCCGTTCACCTCCTGCGTGGCCGGGTCGCGCGTCGGCACCGCGCGAAACACCGCCCATGAGATTTCGGAGTTTGGCTTGGTTACGCCCAAGGTCAGCGCAGGTTGAGGCAGCCCGGTGATGATTGCTCGCGCCACCGGGTAGTCCTGGACTTCCGCGACGGTGCCGTCTTCGAAGATGGTCTTCGTCTGAAAGTCCGCAATGTAGCCGCGCGACAGCTCGTCGTAGCTGAGGCCGAGAATGCGCAGGGCTTCGCCGTTCGCCCGTAGGATCGCGCCGTCCCGGCGCACGTGCACGACGCCACCGGGCAGCGCTTCAATCAAGCGCTCGTTCAGCTCTTGGCTAGCGCTGAGCGCCTGCTCGGCGGCGCGGCGTTCAGCGATATCGCGCTCTAGGCGTTCGTTGACGAGTGACAGTTGCTGGGCGCGCTGCTGAGCACTGCGCTCGAGCTCCAGATTGGCGCGCACTAGCTGCTGATCCGTGCGCTTTTGGAAGAACCGCTGCACTTCATAGCGCGCAATTCGCGGAGCCAGCTCGGGGTGCTTCAGGATGTAGCTTTGGATGTGGCCTTCGACGCGCGCCGGCGGCGCCATGATGAAGCGACAGGCATCGTCGCCCTTGGCTCGACACAAGATCTCGACCGCCGCCAGCGGCCTGCCGAAGCTCTGCTCACACCAACCCGAGGAGTAGCCCGAGTTCATCACGCACACCGGCGACTCGGTTTTTCGCGCTGCGGTCAACCAGGCGTCTGACTCGAACGAATATGGGTGGTCGTACAGAAGGTAGTAGTCGTCATCCGGGCTCGGATTGCTCTCGGCGGAAATGTCCACGAACGCCCAGCCCGCGTGCGCGAAGTGAACCGGCCCGGTGGAGACCCGAGCCACCGGGTCGGCCACTCCCATGCGCTCTGCGAAAGCCTTGCAGTCGGCCATGCCCATGGCGTGAGCGATGTCGAACAACAGGCCGTGCGCCACCGCGTGCGCTTCCTCTTCGGCGCCGTAGAAGCGCCGCACCATGTCGTAAAATTCGACCGACATCGACGCCGCGCGCACCAGCACGTAACGCTGACCCGAGATCTCCAAGGTCCCGTGCTCGGGATCGAAGCGCTGCTCGGCGAAATAGCGCGCCACGTAGTTCTGAGCTTCCTCGAACAGAGGGACGAACTTTTCGGGAACGCGGACCGTGTTGAGCATGCGCGTGGGCCCAGCCTAATGCATCGACCGTGTCGAGCGGTGACACGGGCGTTACAGCCTAAAAAGCCCTGTTCTGGTGACCGTCCCAGAACCGGACGGCCACGCCGTCGCTTTGGTTCCGACCCCGAGGCGCGGCCGACGAGCCCCGAAGCTGGCATCGGTTCCAGCTTCAAGGGAGAATTCTCGCCTGAGAAATGAAGAAATCGGATCGCCAACTGCAGAAGGCTTTTAAAAATCCAATCAGCAACGACAGAACCGTTGGAAGAATCGACACCTACACAGTGCGTTGCAACGTTGCGGTGCTACTTTTGACCACGAGCGCTTGGACCCCGAATTGGCGTTCCCGGCTCACCCCCCCAAAGAATTTCTCGAGGAGCTTAGATGCCGCAGCACGTTCGCCTGATCCGGGCGACCGGTCGTTTGGAACGCCGGATGTTTCTCAAGGCCTTGGCGCTTGGCCTCACGGTCCCCGCCGCCATCCGCTTGGCGCGCACCGCCACCGCCGCCACAACGCCCGCGCCGAAGCGGTTCTTCTTGTTCTACATGCCGCACGGCATCGCGCCCGAGCACTACAACCCGCAGGTCTCGGATAGCGACCGTACCAGCTTCGCGTTGGACAAGACCAACGTGAGCATCCTCGGGCCGCTGCAAAAGTACAACTCGTCGGTGAACGTGTATCAGGGGTTCAAATACCCGGGGGGCGACTCGCACACCGGCATCGTTAGCTGCCTCTCTGGGCTCGAGGGCACTCCGCCGGATTCGACGCGACCGCGGACGTCGGTGGAGCACGTGATCGCGCGCGCGCTCGGGGTGAAGCCTCTGATCTTAGGAGCTTGCGCGCACCGGGCCACCAACTTTGACGACCCCGGCAAGCTGTTCTGGGACGGCACCGCCGTTGAGCCCCAGAAGAGCCCGGTCGTCGCAGCAGACGCGTTATTTAGCGGCGCACCCGCGCCCTCCGCAGGCAACAGCGACGCTGAACTTCAGAAGACTCTGCTCGCCCTGACCGCCTCCGAGATTCAAACGCTACAAGGCACGCTGGGCGACCTCACCACCGAAAAGACCAAGCTGCAACGCCACCTCGAGGCCATCCAAGGCCTACAGACCGGCGCCAGCGGCAGCGGACAGACCAGCTGCACGGGCAAGCCAGCCCTGCCTACGGTTGAGAAAGTGCGCGCAGCGAGCGCCGGTCAGGTGGTCGATTCGAGCGGCGGCAACGACTACTTCTATCAAGAGTCGAACTTCAGCCTATTGCTGCAAGCTCAGCTCGAGCTGGTGGCGCAAGCGTTGATCTGCAATGCGGCCCAAGTCAGCGCGCTGATGCCCATGTATGCGACGTGCGACTTCAACTTCAGTTTTTCGCAAGTGGGCGGCGTCGCGCCGGCCGGTGGCTGGGCGCACCACGCGGGCCTCTCGCACACGAGCTATCAGCAAGCCGACGGCGCTCAGTACAACTCGCCCCTTTCGGTGAACAATTTCAAATCTGACACTCGGGCAGCGTTTGCCAACGCCCAGCGCTGGTTTGCCACGCAGCTCGACCAATACCTGTTGCAAGTGTTGGCCAACACGGACGACCCCAGCGCGCCCGGCACGAAGGTGCTCGACAACACTCTCATTTATTGGATGAGCGAGGTCGGAGACGGCAGCGGCCACACGACCGGCAGCGCGGTCGAGTACCCTCAAGTTCCTTCGTATTTGCCGCTAGTTTCCATCGGAAAAGCGGGCGGAGCGCTCAAGACGGGTCAAGTGGTGCGCTTCGATACCGATCGCCCTGTTGGCGATCTCTATCTGTCGTTCTGCAAGGCGATGGGCGCCGGGACG
>DATCFJ010000627.1:0-6614 GCA_036509605.1 Polyangiaceae bacterium
CCGCCCGAGCCTCGCCAAGGCATGCTTTGGATCCCGCGCGGGCCCCTGGTTGCCGGTACTCCCGAGGGAAGCCTGCCGCGCGTCGCCGACGAAGAGATGCCGGGCGAGCAAGTAATCCTGAAGGGTTATTACATCGACGTCTTCCCGTACCCGAACGAAGAGGGCGCGATCCCGCTGACCAACGTCAGCCAAGACGCTGCCCTTTCGCTGTGTACCGAGCACGGTAAGCGCCTGTGCAGCGAGCTCGAGTGGGAGCGCGCCTGCAAGGGCCCGGACAATCTTCGCTATGAATACGGAGACACTTACCGAGCCGAGCGCTGCGGCACTGGCGCCGTGCCGCAGATGCGCCCGACTGGTATTCGCGTGGCCTGTCGCAGCGGCTTCGGAGCCAGGGACATGCACGGCGGCGCTTGGGAGTGGACGGCCAGTGACTGGGGCAGAGGCGCGAGCCCGGGCTTCGTCAGTGTCCGGGGCGGCGACTCGCCCGAGGGCGAGCTCGTTGGTCGCTGCGCCAACGCGCGCGCGCAGAAGCCGACACAGAGCACGGGCACGACCGGTTTTCGCTGCTGCGCCGGGCCGCCCAACACGGCCCTTGTCGTGCTCGACATCAAACGAGGCCCCGAGCTCAAGCTGAACGACCGAATCGACAAGCCGAAGCTGGCGATGATTCTGGATGCCTTGCCGCCGGACGCTAGCGCGCAGCTCGGCGATCGTTCTCTGCTCAGCGTCGATCACCAATGGCTGTGGCGGCCGATCGGCAACGAAGAGCTGATCGCCACGCGATTGTGCTCGGGGCTCGGTCAGCGCCCAGCCTGCGGCGTATTGATCAATCGCATGGTGCTCGGGCGCCCCAGTGTGCTCGCTTGGGCTTCGAGTCGCCATTGGCTTCCGAGCCTCGAAACCGATCGCGACGCGCGCGACCTATGGATGATCGGCGGCGACGAAACGGGCACGTATCAGCGTCTGATTCAGTACCGGTTCGGCACGCTGTCCGTTACGGCGGAGGAGCACCGGGTGCGGGAGAGCGACAAGAAGAAAAAGAAGAAGCAGAAGGGCTAGGCGGAATCAGTCAGGATCGTCGCCGAAAAGCGTGCCGACTGCTAACTCGATCGCGGTGAATGGTTCCGCGCGCACGACCTCTGCGCGCTCGGCTCGCATCAAAGTGACGTAACCGTCGGCCGTACAGCGCATCACCGTAAGAGTCGAGTCGCGCGGATCGACGATCCAATAGTGCGCAATCCCAACCTGGTGATAGAGCCGCAGCTTCTTGACGGTGTCGTCCTTGGCGTTGCCGGGCGAAATGACCTCGCAGATCCAATCAGGGCGTAGCCGGACCGGAGCGCCCGTGGGCCTCTCCGGGCACGTTTCTCGTCGCCATCCGAGAACGTCTGGGCGAACGAGCTCTCCGGTTTGCAGGAGAACCTCGACTTCCGTTGCGATCCACCAGCCACCCGGACCGCCGCCCCCTGGCTTGCGTTGAAATGGAGCGCGGACCGCACCGACCACTCCTGCCTGCGCGTCTCCGTGCTCCGCGCTCGGCGCGGCTTTTTGAATGAGCTCCCCGCCCACGAGCTCGTGAAAGCGCTCTGTCTCTGGGATCGCCCAGAAATCATCGAGAGTTGCTGGGCGCCGCGCGGACTGGCTCATGGCACGCACTGAGTTTACGTCGGGCTTCTAGCTGGTGCTACAGATTGTGGCAATTTTCGGCTTTCGAGAAGCGAGCTATGCTGAGCGGCAGGGATGAACGAGCGCGCGCTGATGACCTTGGGCCTGCTGGCCGCCTGCACCACTCGTCGTGGCCCGGGGCCGGCCATGACCCGTTTGCACGAGAAGATGCGCGACTACCAAGCACGCGAGCCGGCCAACGCGATCGTGCTCACGGTGCTTGGCGCAGCGGCGGCGTTCTACGTTGCCGAGCGGGGACGAAATCCCAAAGTGACGTCGTTCTATGATGCCCTCGTGTACGCGGCGACCAACCTCTCCGTGGGCTACTCTGACATCTTCGCTAAGACCCCGGGCGGCAAGGCGGTCGGCTCCCTCCTGATGACCTATGGCCCCGCATTGGCCGCGCGCGCCCTCGACGCGCCAGGTGTCCCGACTCCGGCGTCAGCTACTGCTGCAACGAACACAGGCGCGGACGGCGTGAGCAATGCCGCGGTCGACCGCATCGTTGCTAGCCTCGACGCCATTCTGAGCGAGCTGCGCGCGCGACCCGCATGAACGAAGTGCTCGCGCTCGCACTGTCCTTTCCGTGCGTCGTGTATACGGTGCTGTTGGGCGTCGTGCTCGTGTACTGGTTGTTCGTTGTCGTAGGCGCCGTTCACCTGGGCGACGGCTCTGACGGCGCGCTCGGCAGCTTCGACCCAGAAGGCGCGATTGGCGCCGGAAAAGGCGCCTTAGAGGGCGCCGCAAAGGGCGCGCTGCAGGGTCACCTGGATGGCATGGCCGATGCGGCCGGGGACGTGGGTGACGTCGGAGACGGTGGGGATGTCGGGGACGGCGGCGATTCCGACGGCGAGACGTCGGCGATGGCGATGCTGGTCAACGCGCTGCACCTGCGCTCCGTACCCGCGACCACGATCCTGAGTCTGATCATCACCTTCTCCTGGCTCGTGTGCACGATTGGCATGCAGATCGTTTCGCGCGACCTGCCGCGCGGCTCCGCGCTGGCTTGGGTCGTGTTTCTGTTGTCGCCGATCTTGGCGCTGCCCGTGACATCGGTCGCCGCGCGGCCGCTTGCCAAGGTATTTTCCCACAAGCAGGCGACGTCGCGTCACGACTTGATCGGTAAGACGTGCATCGTGCGTACCGGTACGGTGAATGCAACGTTCGGCGAGGCGCTCCTCGAAGACGGCGGCGCAGGGCTCGTGGTACGCGTGCGTGTCGACCGTGAGCTGCCCGTGAAACGTGGCGATCAGATGTTGATCGTCGACTGGGACGGCGAGCACGAGGCGTTCCTGGTCGAGCCTATGGAAGTCCTCGACCCGCGTTCGAATTCGAAGCAGCGCGTGTAATCCCCTTCACGCCTGTTCAGCGTGCAGAATGGCCACGATCGTGCGATCTTTCTCGGCCATGAATCCTGGGGATCCTCAAGTGGTTGGGCTCGTGCCGGTTCTGATCGTCGTCGGCGTGATCGTCTTCTTGCTCTTCGGAGTGTTGGCCTTGTTGGCCCGCTTTTATCGGCAGGTGGATCAAGGCCGGGCGTTGGTCGTCAACACCATGCGCAGTGAGCCCGTCGTGGCTTTTACTGGCGCCATCGTCTACCCGGTGATCAATCGCGCAGAGGTAATGGATCTGTCGGTCAAGACCGTCGACATCGACCGCCGCGGTAAGGAGGGTTTGATCTGCAACGACAACATCCGCGCAGACATCAACGTCACCTTCTTCATCCGCGTGAACAAGACCGCGGACGACGTGCTCAAGGTCGCGCAATCGATAGGTTGTCAGCGCGCGAGCGACGCGAACGCTCTGTCCGAGCTGTTCACCGCTAAGTTCGCCGAAGCACTCAAGACGGTGGGCAAGCACTTCAACTTCGAAGAGCTGTACACCAAGCGCGACGCGTTCAAGGACAAGATCATCGAAGTGATCGGCCGCGACTTGAACGGCTTCATCCTGGACGACGCGGCCATCGACTACTTGGAGCAAACGCCGCTCGAGCACCTCGACAAAGACAACATCATGGATGCCGACGGCATCCGTAAGATCACCGATTTGACCGTGATTCAGAACCTGAAAACCAACGAATTGCGCCAAAAGGAGCGCATGGAAACCGGTAGCCAGAACCTGAACGCCGACGAAGCTGTGTTCCGCTTCGAGCAACGCCGCTCAGAGGCCGAAGCGAAGAAGAACAAGGAAGTCTCGGTCGCTCAGTCTCGGGAGCAGAACGAGGCCCTGCGCGTGGCCAGCGATGAGCACAAGAAGACCGTGCTCATCGCCACCAAGAACGAAGAGGAAGCGCAGATCGCCGAGCAGAACAAGGACCGCGGCGTAGCCATCGCGCAGAAGGCTCGCGAACGCGAGATCGCGGTCGAGACCGAGCGCGTCGAGAAGGCGCGTGCGCTCGAGGCCATCGGCCGGGAACGCGAAGTCGCCTTGGTGGGTATTGCGCGCGACAAGGAAGTCGAGGTTCAGAAGAAGGAAATCGCGAACGTGATCCGCGATCGCATCTCGGTCGAGAAGAATGTAGCTGCCGAGGAAGAACAGATTAAAGATCTGCGCAATACCTCCGAAGCCACGCGCAAGAAGGAGGCGGTACGCATCGCCGCTGAGGCTTCTGCACAAGAGGGCCTCGTCAAGACGGTCAAGGCCGCTGAAGCCAGCGAGGAAGCCGCCAAATTCAAGGCTCGCGAGCGGATCTTGCTGGCGGACTCAGAGCTCGACACCGCAGACAAGAGCGCGCGCGCGAAGATCCGCATTGCCGAAGGGGTGCAGGCCGAATCTGCCGCAGAGGGCTTGGCTAAGGTGCGAGTGCGCGAGGCGGACGCAGCGGCGATCGAGAAGCAAGGCATGGTCGAGGCCAAGGTCACACGCGAGAAGCTGGTCGCCGAAGCCGCAGGTCTGGCTCAAAAAGCCGAGTCGATGAAAATGCTCGACGCATCCGGTCGAGGTCACGAAGAGTTCCGGCTGCGCTTGGACAAAGAGAAGAGTGTCGAGCTCGAGAAAATCCGCGCGCGCAAGGAGGTCGTTGCGGCGCAGGCGTCGATTCTCGCGCAAGCCATGGGCAACGCGCGGATCAACATCGTGGGCGGGGATGGACAATTCCTGGAGCGCTTCATGAGCGCGATTTCCATGGGCCAATCAGTCGACGGCGCGCTGGAACAGAGCGACACCCTGCGCGAGCTCGTGCAAAGCTTGATGAACGGCAACGGTGGTGCCGGGCTGGCCGAAGCTTTGGATAAGCTTGCGCCGCTCGTGACGCAGGTCGAAGCCAAAGACGTCATCGTCAAAGAAGTGCCGCGCACCCGCTGAGCGTGGGCCTAACCCATGCCTGCTGAGCCATCAGCCGCAAACGAGACGACGCTCGAGGGCGGCAGCTACGACGTCATTCGGCGTCGATTGTTGGACCGTGCCGCCGAGCTCGGTAGGCGCTGTGACGCGCTCAATGCGGCGCGCCAGAAGCTATTCGGCGGTCGGGAGCTGGCTCTGCTCGCAACCGACCGGGTTCGCACCGAGAACAATTGCGTGCCGCGTGACGTGGTCAGCGTCGCCGGCCACCTGCTGTTCGGGTTTCAGGTCTTCATTGGTTTGAAGAGCGAAACGAAACCTAGCGACGCGTTATCCGCTTACCGTTTCGGTCGCAACGGGGAAGTGTTCGACCTTTCGAGCGCAGGCTTCGATGGCCCGCTCGCATTCCTGGCGGATGCCGACTTCTCTCGAGAATTCTCCGACGCTTTTCGATACTACAAGGACGCGCGGCTCTTGCAGCTGCGCCGCACCGACACCCGGCTGCTCATCGTACTTCAGATTGGCGCCTCGCTGCGGGACGTCAAAGTGTTCCGGTTTGCGATCGACGCGCAGAACCGAGTCGCGTTCATGGACGCGCGCGGCGAGGAAGACGCGGCGCCTCCGCGTGCTCACGCTTTCTCCTGGACACCGACCACGCGCGAGGACCAAGTCTCGGGGCCGCACCCGCACGTGAACGTCTTGAACGAAGTGTTCGTGGAGACCGTCGGTGGCGATCTAACGGTCAAGATCGAGAACAATACCCAAGACGGCTACGGCGTGTATCGCGAACCCGTCGACGATCCAAATCAGACGCTCGACGACGCGGAGATCGCCTACGCCAAGCTTGGCGGACTGATCCTGCTCAAGATCAAACCGTTCCGCGAAGACCGCGTGCGGTACCTGGTTTACAACACGCGCACCCAGCACGTGCTGCGCGAGGATTCGATCGGGCAATCCTGCCTCGAATTGCCCGAAAATCACGGGATCATCTTCCCTGCGGGGTTTTATCTGGAGTCCGGGGAATACAAGGTTTTCGACGGTAAAGTCACGGATCTGCGGATCGAGCGCGTGCTGCCCTCGCCGAACGGTGAAGACGTGCTGTTCGTCTTCTATTGGCAAGACGAAGGCGAGTACGAGCTCCTACCGTACAACCTGATCAAGAAGGAAGTCACGACGCCGATCCGGTGCCACGGGTACAGCGTGTTCCCCGACGGTACCATGTTGATCTTTCGGGCTACGCCTGGTCAGGAGCCGACGCGCGTCCACCCGGTGCAGGTCTGGCAGACGCCGTTTACGACCGTAGAGTTTGCAGCCTCCGCTGTCACAGACGGGTCTTATCTGGCCAAGGTCGGCAACGCCGACCTCGTGGCTGGGATCAGTGAAGCGCTGACGGTGAAGAAGCTGGCGATGCTGGAGTCTCCGACGCGCCGTAGCTTCGAGGACGTTGTCAGCTTTTCGCAGCGATTGCTGGACGCTCACTACTGGCTGAGCAGCGCGGAGGCGTTGGATTTGGCGTCGGCCGTGCGCGAGACGCAAGCGACGGCTGCGCTGATCATTGACGAGTTCGAGAAGCTGAAGGCCTTGGAACGCGCTGCGCGCCAAGCGGTGAAGGGCGCAGAAGACAGCCAAAAGTCCCTGCTGGAGAAGCTGCGGCCGTCCGAGCTCAAGAC
>DATCFJ010000628.1:0-2767 GCA_036509605.1 Polyangiaceae bacterium
TGCGACCGATGCGAGGGTCGACCGGAAAGCGGGCGAGGCGAGCACCGAGCGGCGTGAGTGCGCGCTCTCCGTCCAACGCGCCAAGCTCTTGCAAGACCCGATAGCCCTCGGCGATCGCGTTCCCCTTCGGCGGGTCGAGGAAGGGAAATTCTTCGACGTCGCCCAGAGAGAGCGACTTCATACGCAGAATGACGCCGGATAAGCCAGTGCGCTTCAGCTCGGGGTCGGTGAACGCGGGGCGCGCCTGAAAGCTCTGCTCGTCGTACAGGCGAACGCAAATGCCGTCGCGCACGCGTCCACAACGCCCTTTGCGCTGGTCCGCGCTGGCCTGCGAAACAGCCTCAATTTGCAAGCTCGTGGTACCGGTGCGCGGTTCGTAACGCGAGAGCCGCGCCACACCCGTATCGATCACGTACACGATACCCGGGATGGTGAGCGACGTTTCTGCGACGTTGGTCGCCAAGATCACGCGTCGCTGGGGGATCGCGGTGAACACTTTGCGCTGATCCGCCGCAGACAAGCGCGAATACAACGGCTGCACCTGAGTGTGCCGTAAATTGCGCGAGCCGAGCTCACGCTCGGTTTCGCGAATTTCCCGCTCGCCGGGCAAAAATACCAAGATATCGCCGCGCGGGTCGAGCGACGTGACCGATGCCACCGCATTGGCGACGGCCTCCGGCAAGTCGAGCTCCTGAGCTGGTGGCTCGTACAAGACCTCGACCGGAAAGGTGCGGCCCTCGACTTGGATCACGGGCGCTCCCCCGAAAAACTCGGAGAAGCGCTCAGTCTCGATCGTCGCCGAGCTGACCAACACCTTCAAATCCGGGCGCTCCGGTAGGATGCGCTTCAACCAACCCAAAAGAAAATCGATCGTCAGGCTGCGTTCGTGCGCTTCATCGATGATCAGCGTGTCGTAGCGCTGCAGTAAACGATCGCCCTGAATTTCGGCCAACAGGATGCCGTCGGTCATGAACTTCACGTACGTGCGCGGACTAGTGCGTTCCTCGAACCGGATCTGGTAGCCGACCTCTTGACCGAGCTCACACTCGAGCTCACTCGCGACGCGCGCGGCGACGCTCGTAGCGGCGATGCGCCGGGGCTGCGTCACGCCAATCAAGCGATCCGTGCCGCGACCCATATCGAGCAGGATCTTGGGCAGCTGCGTGGTCTTGCCGGAGCCCGTCGCGCCCGCGACGATCACCACTTGGTGCCGCTCGAGCGCCTGGACGATGTCGGCCACGCGCGCCGAAATCGGCAGCTCTGCCGGAAACCGGATCGGCGCTCGCCCGGAATTGGGCGCGGACGATGGGGTGGACGGCGTGCCGGACATGGCGGAAGTGGCTTAGCATCGCAGGAACTGCGCGCGCGACAGCGGAGTTCCGGTAGTACAAGAAAGCGAATCGGCCTGCCGTTCGGCAAACGTGGACGCACGGCGCGCGCCCACGGTAGGTTCCACGCGTGAGCTCCGCGACGCACCCACCACGCTTACGCCACCTGCCTGCGCTGGACGGGCTGCGTGGAATCGCTCTGCTCGGCGTGTTGCTCTTTCACGCCAACGGCGCCTTACAAGGCGGCTTTTTGGGCGTGGATCTGTTCTTCGTGCTGTCCGGATTTCTGATCACGTCGTTGCTCTTGGCCGAGCATCGTCAGAGCGGGCGCATCGAGCTGTCGGCGTTTTGGGTGCGGCGCGCGCGACGGCTGTTTCCGGCGTTGCTCTCGCTGATGCCGGCGATCGCCATTTACGGGCGCTATTTTGCGCGGCCGGACGAGCTCGGGTCACTGCGTGAGCAAGCTCTGGCGACGCTCGGCTACGTTGCCAATTGGCAGACCATCTTCGAGCACAAGAGTTACTGGCAGCTCTTCTCGTCGCCTTCACCGCTGGAGCACACCTGGAGCCTCTCGATCGAAGAGCAGTTCTACGTGCTGTGGCCGCTGCTGGTGACGCTCGTCTTGCGTCGCCGCACGAGCCGCGCGTTGCTCGCGGTTTCGCTGGTGCTGAGCGCGCTATCGATGAGCGCGATGTTCTTGCTCTTCGATCCGGAAAATACGACGCGCGCCTATTTGGGCACGGACACACGCATGGCGGGTATTTTGGCCGGCGCCGCGCTGGCCACGCTGATTTCTCCGGACCAGCGCTTCGACGCACGCGGCAAGCGTGCACTGGACGCGCTCGGTGCGCTTTCGCTCGTCGGGCTCGGAGTCGCTTGGTGCAAGTTGAGTGGCACGAGCGCGTTCCTGTACAAGGGTGGGTTTTGGCTCACGGAGCTGGGCGCTCTGGTCTTGATTACATGCGCCGTTGCCGGGGAGCAGAGCCTCGTCGGGCGCGCGCTTTCGTTTCGGCCGTTTCGGCTGCTCGGCGCCATTAGCTACGGCGTTTACCTGTGGCATTGGCCGGTGAACGTGTTCTTGAGCCCGGAGCGCGTGCATATGCACGGTCTTGCGCTGCACGCGCTGCACTTCGCCCTGACCTTTGCCATTGCCATCGTGTCCTATCGCTTCCTGGAGCAACCGATTCGCAGACACGGGGTGCCCTTCAATCGACCGCTCTTCATCGTGCCGGCCGCGGTCGCGCTGGCGGTTTTTTTGGTCGTGCGCGCGACCTACGCGCGGCCCCAGCGGAGCTCGCTATCGGTCGCGCAGGCGCAAATCCCGCTGCCACCGCCTGTGGCCGTCACCTTCCGCATCCTGGTGTTCGGAGACTCCACGGCGAACTCGCTCGGCTGGGGCTTGCGTAGCCTGCGGGAGAAGGGCCTGGACGTACAGCTGA
>DATCFJ010000629.1:0-3663 GCA_036509605.1 Polyangiaceae bacterium
AGGCTGGCACCTCGCCGGCGCTCGAGGCCTTACTCGAAAGGCTTGGCGGACCGCCCACTCCGTTCAGCAAGCCGAACTGAGCCGTGCCGGGGCCGATCACGATCCGCCCGGCAACTGTCGACGACTGCCCGGCAATCAACGACATCTACAACCATTACGTGCGCACGGACACGTGCACGTATCAAACCGAGCCGGACACGCTCGCCGAGCGCCAGGTGTGGTTTGCGCGCCACGGCGGCGTGCACCCGGTGCTGGTCGTCGAGCAGGACGGCGGAATCGTCGCTTGGGGCGCGTTGTCCGCGTTTCATCCGCGCGCGGGCTATCGCTTCAGCGTCGAGGATTCGATCTACGTGCGGAGTGACTGCTTACGGCGTGGCCTCGGCCGCGTGTTGCTTAGCGAGCTGCTTCGGTTAGCGCGCGAGCAGGGTCACCGCACGGTGATCGCGCTGATTTCCGCAGACAAAGCTGGCAGCATCGCGTTGCACGAGCAATTCGGCTTTACACGCGGCGTGCACCTGCGCGAGGTCGGCTACAAATTCGACACTTGGCTCGATGTCCTTTTCCTGCAGCTCATGCTGTAGCCAAGCGCGTGACCGGGTCGCCGACGCGGAGCACGCCCGTGCCGTCGTGGATCAGGTTCATCCCGAACCAGACCTTTTGGTCCTCGAGGCGATATTTGGCGAGTGTGCGTAGTGGCTCTCTGCCGCTTTCGCCGGTGAGCGGATCGATGGTGGTGACCACGCAGCGATCGCAGCGCTTGGCGCCGCGAAACGAAATCGGCCCAAGCCAGACTTCGGAGTAGCCGTCCTCGGCGAACGGCTCGGTGCCGCTGATCACGATGTTCGGGCGAAAGCGCTCCATCCCGATCGGCTCGTCCAAGCGCGCGTTCAGATCTTCGAGCGAGGCTTCGGAGATCAGCAGGAACGGATAGCCGTCTGCGAAGCTGACGATGTCTCCGGCGCGCGCGCGCGCTGGGTTTACCGGACGGTGCTCGGTGTCCGCCATGTATACGAGCTCGTGTGGTGCACCGAGCAGCTCGGAGAACCAGGCGCTGCCCTCGCGATGCGCGCAGGCCGAGACTTGATCCTCCCAGACTCGAACCGTGCGCGGCTCCGCGCTGTGTGTCAGCGGCAAGATCAGTCGCGAAAATCCCGGGGCGGAGACTGACAGTAAGTCGCTGTCGACGCTGGTGTCGACCAGCGAGAGCCGCGAAACCTCCCGCTGAGTCACGAAATTCCCGTCGGCATCGACGATCATCCAGCGGCGGTCGGCGAAGAAACCGCGTCGCTCGACCGCCCACTCAGCGACGCGGATGCCGCGACATGCTTTGATGGGATAGACGTACAGCGCCGAGACGTGAGCCACTGGATCCGTCAGCGCTTGATACCTGGGCTGGCCTCGGCCGAGCCCAGATACTTTCCGATCTCTTCGCGCTTGCTCTGGATCTGGTCGAGCAGAGCTAGAGCATGGGCCGTGCGCTGGGGGGCAGCAGTGTCGGGGTGCGCTAGCCGCACTTTGTCCCAGCGCAGCTTGAGCGTGTTCTGCAGCTCGCGCAGATCGTACACGGCGCGCCGATGCACGTTGCGAAACGAATCAGACGGCCAAGCCGCGTCGATGGCGACGCACAGCGCGGCCAGCGCGCCAAACACCATCGCGGGGCGGGGCTCTGCGAAGCCGGCGGTGATCGCCGCGGCAATCGCGCTCGAGCAGGCCGTGCCGCGGAGCACCCAATAACGGATCTTGTCTTTGCGATCGCGCGCGAGGTTAGCTACCGCCCAGCGTTCGAGATCGCTAATCTGTTCGTCGATGGCATGTTCCGGCGCGAACGAGCCGGGTCTGAACTCGTGCGCTGGGCTTTCGGAATCGGAGCGGGCATCCGACGGGGCGAAGCCGCTGGCGGGACGCGGAAAATCGCTGATCGAACGGCGCCCTTCGAGCGCGGCCACGTCGATGTGCGTCGAGCTCGGCATCGACGGGCGCGGTGGGGGAGGGGTCAGGGGCGGCAGCGTCCGAGTCGATTCAGAAGCCATACCCTTAGCTACGCCGGCAAATTGGCGAGCGCAACGCAATCATGACCTAGCGCGGCGACACTGTAAAATTCACCACAGCTGATGCACCGCGGGTCGCACGCGCGCGTCATAGATCTCTTTTACGCGCCGCATCACGTCGTCGGACAGTGGCGGAAAATCCAGCGCCGCGACGTTTTCTGCAACTTGCTCGGGGCGCCGGGCGCCTGGGATCGAACAAGTGACCGCGTCATGCATGTCGATCCAGCGCAGGGCCAGTTGGGCCAGCGACATGTTGGCTGGAACGAGCGCCCGCAGCTCAAGGACGACATCCAGACCCGTGTCGTAGTCGAAGCCCGAAAAAGTCTCGCCGCGATCGAACGCCGCGCCAGCGCGATTGAACGAGCGATGATCGTCAGCCGCAAACTGCTGCCCCTTCTTCAGCTTGCCGGTGAGCAGCCCGGAGGATAGCGGCAAACGCGCCAGAATGCCGACCTTGCGGCGTTGTGCCTCGGAGAAGAATAGCTCGCTCGGTCGTTGTCGGAAGATGTTGTAAACCAGCTGCACTGTCTGCACTTCCGGATATTCGATGGATTTGAGCGCTTCCTCGACGCGCTCCACGCTGACGCCGTAGTGCTTGAGCTTGCCTTGGCGTTTCAGATCGTCGAGTACGCCGAACACTTCGGGCTGGTAGTAGACATCGCTCGGCGGACAGTGAAGCTGTAGCAAGTCGAGCGCTTCGAGCTCGAGGTTCTGCACGCTGCGCTCCACGTATGCCGTCAGGTTTTCGCGTGTGTAGCTGGCCGCCACGTGCGGGTTCGCGCGGCGTCCCACCTTGGTCGCGACGTGAAAGATCGGACCGCGTTCGCGCTTCAGCCGAGCCAAGAGCTGCTCGCTATGCCCGTCCCCGTACACGTCGGCGGTGTCGAAGAAGTTCACGCCGAGGTCGAGCGCGCGGTGCAATGCCTTGAGCGAGTCGCCGTCGTCCGTCGGGCCCCAAGTGCCGCCGATCGCCCAGGCGCCGAAGCCTACGGCCGAAACACTCAAACCCGTGCGACCCAGTTCCCGATATTGCATGGCGGCGGAGCTTAGTGTGAAAAGCGCGCGAGGCGCGTGCTATTTGAGTGCGGCAAGATGGACACCGCGAGATTCCGAAAGGCGATCGAGGCGTTCGATCGAGCCAACGCTGAAGATCCGCACACTATCTTCAGCAACGGCGAGCAACGGCCACGCGAGCTCGTGCATGCCGAGCGTTTGTCGGCTTGGGTCACGCGGCTCGAGCCCAGCGCGTCCGAAACGTTGCGCCTCGCGGCGCGCTGCCAACACATCCGGCGCTGGCAAATACCGCGTGGCTCGCATCCCGCTGGCCGCGTCGGCTACCTGCAGTGGCGCACGCAGCTGGCGCGCTTCCACGCGGACACCGCGGCCCAGCTGCTTGCGGAGGCTGGCTACGAGCAAGAGGCGATCGACGCCGTGCGTCGCATCAACCTAAAGCAGAATCTCCGCAGTAACTCCGACATGGCAGCGATGGAAGATGCGCTCTGCCTCTCGTTCTTAGAATTCGAATTCGACGAGTTCATCACCAAGTACCCGGCAGAGAAGGTGATCGAAGTCGTGCAGAAGACCTGGCAAAAGATGTCCGAGCGCGCTCACGAGC
>DATCFJ010000630.1:0-3613 GCA_036509605.1 Polyangiaceae bacterium
GTATCACGCCGAGCGTGGGCGCGCTGATGCGCGTCGCGATGCGGCGCTCGTGCGCGCCGGCTATCGCATCGTGCGGCTCGAAGCCTCGCTGGTCGTCAGAGACATCGAGCGTGCTCTGAGTGCCATCCGCGCGGCCCTCGCTAAGTATCAGCGCGCCCCATAGGATTCGAACCTATGACCTACGGCTCCGGAGGCCGTCGCTCTATCCAGCTGAGCTAGGGGCGCGTTTTTCGTTGTTCGGGCGTGTTTCTCGCACGCTCGGAGGGGTCGGGCAAGGGTTGCTTGCGGGGCTTTATTTATGGGCTGTTTGTGGGTGGGGGCGTGCTCTTTTTCAGAGTCCGCTTTGCTCGATCCAGCGCCAGGGCAGGGTGCCGTGTGAGAGCGCCCAGTCGTTGAAGCGCTTGAGGGTCCAGCCTTGTTCGTCGACTTTGCGTTGTTTGAGGCGCGTGACTTCGAGCTTGCCGAGCAGGTAGCTCATCGGGACAGTCGGGCTCATCGTGTACCAGTTCACGTCGCCTTCGGCGCGGCCGCGGGTGAAGCCCATGTGCTTCATCAGGTGTTTGACGGCGCCGTCGTAGCTGAGCTCGCCGGTGTGTAGGCCCACGTCGATCAAGATTCGGTGCGCGCGCCATAGCGCGTCGTTCATTTGGTTGAGGCGCGCCACGGGCTCGGAAACCACACCTTGGTCGACGGCCATTTGCTCGCACCACAGAGTCCAGCCCTCGTAGAACACCGAGTGCGCGAACAGCCGGCGCAATTTACTCGGGTGTTGGTTGGCGGTGCAGAACTGCAAGTGATGACCGATGTACGCTTCGTGTGCGCAGGTCAGCGGTACGCCGAAATGCTGGCGGATTTCCGCGGCTTTTTCGCTGGGCTTGTCGCGCAACAGACTCAAATCATTGACCCAGAAGATGCCGGTTTGGTCGCGGTCGTAGCAGCCCGGTTGCGAATAAGCCGCGGTCGGGAATTGGTGGCGCAGGAACTCGGGGACGAGCTTTACGAGCAAGCGCTCGCCCTTGGGTAAGCTCACCACGTTGGCTTTGCGGAACGCTTCGCGCACGCGCCTTGTCTCGAACTCGTACTCCTCGAACAGCGACGGCCGCTTGGGCTTCCAGTCCGCGGCCGCGCGCTCCAAAATATCGCGCGGCTTCTTGTTGCGAGCAAGCTTGCGCGCTTCGACGGCCATGTCTGCCTCGATGCGCTTCACCAAGGTGTGCCCGAGCGCCTGAGCTTCGCGAGCGCCCAGATCCCACCCCAGGCGTTCGCGGATCAGCGCTTCGAAGCGCTCGCGACCGACCGAGAAGCCATCGGCAGGGCCGGGCTTCATGCGCTGAATCTGCGTGGAATAAGCCGCAAACGCGGCTTTCGCGCGCGCGAGCAGCGCGTCAATGCGCGCGGGCGACGCGCGCTTCGTGCGCTTGAGCGGCTCGGCGATGGCGTCGAGCAGGCTGGGCGCGCCGGCGCAGCTCTGCTCGGCCATGTGCGTCCAAGTCGGTACCGGAGCGCTGAGCAGCTCGGCTCCGCCGGCCAAGTACGCCGGTAGCTTGGCCACGCGCGACAGGATCGCATCCGCCGCTGGCTTCAAGTCGTCTGCGTGCTTGACCACCAAGTTGTGCACGCTGCCGATCGCTCCGGAGGCCCAGTGCTCCGGGTTCTTGCGAAACGCAGTGCGCTCGAGCGACCACAGCTCGGTGCGCAGCTCGGCGAGCAATGCGCGGCGGTCGAGCCAATCGTTGCCGCGAAAATCGACCTCTGGCAAATCTTCGACCTGCGTCAGCGTCTCCTGCACGAGCTTCTGGTGAGCGCGATATAGCGCTGGCGAAGGACGCTCGAGCTCTGTGTCGAATTCGTGCCGACCGGTGCTGGAGCCGTAGCTCGGGAAGCGCTCGAACGTCTCTTCGACGTAGTGCGCCGCCGCGCGAGCAAAGACCTCGAGACTAGCGTTCTTCGGTGTCGTTCGTCGTTTTGCGCGCGCCATCCCCAAGAGGCTGCTTGATGAGCCCGAGAGCGTCAACGCCGTGACGAAAAGCTCAGTCTGGTGACGCCCGCCTGTCGCCTTCGAAAATCTTCGCGCTCAGGCTGGTTTCTCGGGTGATTTTCCTTTCCATGTCGCGCCTGACTTGGCATCCACTGTTCATGCTCAGCCGCCGCGACCTGCACGTCCTCGCCTCCGGCGCGGCGCTCTCGCTCGTGGCGCCGCGCCTGTTCGCGACGAGCTCACGCGAGCTGTTCAGACTCGGTCGCAGCAAGAACGCGAACGTCGTCCGCTACGCCGTGCGCACCGGGGCAGACGGCCGCCTCGACGCCGCCTGCCCAGTCGAAGCGTACTGGTTGATGCTCGCCGAAGACGGTCGCAGGGAGGAGCTGACTTGGACCGAGCGAAAGCTCGCCTATGGCTTCTCGGTCTCGGAACAGACTAGCCAAGGTTTGCTCTTGCACCTGAGCGCCTGCAGCGCGCGCGAGCTACGCGTGCGGTCCAGCGACGGCGCCTTTCGCGCGGAGCTCGCTATTGCCGGCCAGCGCGCCTTCCTGCAGCGCATCTTCGTGCAGACGGAAGAAGGGTTGCTGCTGCCTCGCGTGCGCTTCGTCGAGCTGTCCGGCGTGACCGCCCGCGCGCGCCACGTCAGCGAGCGCATCGTACCGCGCTGAACCGGCAGAACCCCGGAACGACTAACACCCGCGTTTGCCGCGGGATGGGCCCCGTCACGAGAGGCGCGCTCAGCCGAGTGATGCGAGCACGCCTCCGAGCGTTCGCAAAGTTCGCGCAAACGTCACCGTGATGTCTCCGCGCGTGCCGCGTGTTTCGTCTACGTTCGCGCCCAAATTGGCCTCGCGCAGTGCGGGCGCCCAGGGAGACGTGTCATGGTCCGGATCAGCAGTGGCTCACGTTGTGCGGCAATTTTGGCTCTGATGGGCCTCTCGGTCGGCCTGTCGGTGTTCGGCTGTAGCTCGCCGGAGTCGACGAGCCACGCTCCTGGCGACGAGAGCACGGGTTCTATCGGTCTTAGCCTGCAGGCCGCGGGTGTGACGCTGAATAGCGTTACCTACACGATCATCGGGCCCGGCGGCTTCAGCAAGGCTGGCAGCATCGACGTCACGAACAGCACGCAAATCTCGACCGTGATCGGCGGTATCCCCGCGGCCAACGGCTACAGCGTGTCGCTCACTGCTGCTGATGCGGGCAACTCCAGCATCACCTGCGCTGGTTCGGCGAGCTTCAACGTGACGGCCGGCGCGACCACGTCCGCGCAGGTCCACCTCACGTGCAAGGTTCCGCCCAAGACCGGCAGCGTGATGCTGAACGGCACGCTCAATGTCTGTCCGGTCGTCGACTCTTTGTCGGCGAACCCGAGCGAGACCACCGTTGGCCACGCGGTCACGTTGTCGGCGTCGGGCAGCGATGCCGACAACGCCCCGAGCGCGCTGACCTACGCCTGGAGCGCTACCGGCGGTCTGTTGTTCGGCATTGCTTCGCCCAACGCTTCACTCTCGTGCACCAGTCCTGGCCCGGTGACGGTCACGGTCGTCGTCAGCGACGGCGACTGCAGCGACACCGCGACTCAGCTCATCACTTGCTCGCCCGCCACGACTGGCAGCGGCGGCGCGGGCGGAG
>DATCFJ010000631.1:0-2850 GCA_036509605.1 Polyangiaceae bacterium
GCGCGTGTAAGTGTTGAACTCTACGGGAGAAAGATTGATTAGCCGGCATTTCGCGGAAACCGACTCCCGAGTGGGCCGTATCAACAATGCTCAATCAAAAGAGGAGCCCCAAGCGCCCGGTGTTGCCCGATTTCGCCTCGCAAGTTGTATCTTTTGTGTTCCCTACGCGCGTTTCAGTCCCGCGCTACGAGAAGGAGACCCAGTTGATGTCGCAGAAACTCAGCTTCAGCTCAATCGCCGCTACTCTCGCCGTGCTCAGCGCCTCGGGCCTCGTCGCCTGCGGTGGTGAAGCCACGCCACCTGCCGCCAGCCCCGCGGACGCCAAGGAAGTTCCGGCCGCAGCCGTCGCTGGTGACTCCGCAACCACCACGGATTCGAGCATGGCAGCCGCTCCTGCTCGTGTTGCCGCTGATGCGCCGGCCGCTCCCGCTGCTGCTCCAGCTCCGGCAGCGACCGACGCTCCGAAGGAAGCTGCTGCCGCACCAGCCGCGCCCGCCGCTGCCTCCGACAAACCCAAAGCGCCTGCCAAGAAGAAATCCGCGGGCGCCAAAGCCGGTTGCGGCGCCGGCACCTGTGGCTGAGCGCTGAGCTCCCGCCATCATGACCACGACGCCTCAGCGCGACGCGCCTGGGCGCGGCACGAGCCGCGCCCTCGCTGGAGTCGGGCTGGGGTTGCGCTGGGAATTTCTAGAAGCGGTGTTGGACGGTCCAGCGTGCGACGTCGCCTTCTTCGAAGTTTCACCTGAGAATTATCTGGGTCGCGGCGGCTACTACCCGAGTGCGCTCGAGCGCATCGCCGAGCACTACCCAATCGTGACGCACGGCCTGACGCTTTCGCTCGGCGCCATCGCTGAACCGGAGCCGGCCTACATGAACGCCCTGAAGGGCGAGCTGAGGCGGCTCGATCCGCCGTGGCACTCGGATCACCTGTGCTTCTCGAGCGCCGGCGACCGCGTGCTGCACGAGCTCTTGCCGCTCAAATTTTCGACGGAAAACCTGCAGCGGGTCGCCGAGCGCGCGAAGCGCGTCGAAGCCGAGCTGGAACGGCCATTCGCAATCGAAAACATCACCTACTACGTGCACCCCGGGAAGCCGGAGATGTCGGAGCTGCAGTTCTTGCAGGGCGTGCTCGAGACGAGCAACGCGCGGCTCTTGCTCGACGTGAACAACGTGTACGTGAACGCGCAAAACCACGGCTTCGATCCGTACGCGTTCATCGCCGGTTTGCCGCTAGAGCGTGTGATCGAGATCCACGTGGCAGGGCACAAGGCCTTGGACAGCGGGCTCTTGCTCGACACGCACGGCCAAGCAGTGGCCGATCCCGTGCTCCAACTCTTGGAATGGACCATCGAGCGCGCGGGACCTGTGCCAGTGTTGCTCGAGCGCGACAACGCAGTGCCCGAGCTCAGCGAGCTGCTCGCTGAGCTGTCGGTGTTACGCGACCTGCAAGCGCGCGCCCTCCTCCGCCATTCGGAGCGCCATTCGGAGCGCCATGCAACGAGCGCTTGAATCAGCGCTGGCCGAGCTCACACTCGGCCAGGAAATTGCGGTCTCCGACGCACCCGGGATTCTTGCTTGGCTTCTGCGACACGGCGTCGAAGGCGAGGACGCCGAGGCGCTGACTCGGGATTTTCCGCGGCTGCTCGTGTATCGGAAGCTCGTGCGTAGTAATTTTCGGGAGGCGCTGCGCGCCGTGATGCCGCGCAGCCTGGCGCGGCTCGGCGCCCGCTTCGAGCCGCACTTCGACGAGTTCCTGCTCGCTCGGCCGCCAGTGACCCACTACCTGCGCGAGCTCACACCGCGCTTCTTGGATTTCGCGCTGCCGCGCTGGGCCGCCGACTCGTCACTGCCCGGGTACATCTCCGACCTGGCGCGCCATGAAGCGCTGCAGGTCGAAGTCGCGTCGCTGCTGGCTCGCCCGAAGAATAACCTAGCCGCGGAGCTTTCAGTCGACCTTGGCGTGGAGTTCATCGACGCCGTACGGCTCGTTCACTACGACTGGGCCGTGCACCGCTTGCCCGACGACGAAACCAGCGTCGCACTGCCCGAGCGCGCGGGGACCTCGCTCTTGGTTTACCGAAGCCCCGAGCACGACGTTCGCTATCTCGAGCTCGGCCCGTTCGCCGCGGCGTTGCTCGCAGGCTTGCTCGGGCGACGCCTATCGCTCCGCGCTGCGCTTACGGAAGCCGCCCAGCAGGTCGGGCTCGCGCTCGACGACGAGCTGCTCAGCCGGGCCGCGCGGCTACTGGCGGAGCTCGCCGAACGCGGCGCATTGCTCGGAAGAGCGGGGCCCGCGCAGAACGCTGCCCAAAGTGCTGCTGATTTGCTGCCCAAGACGAACATTCCTGCCTAGTTTCAGCGGGGACTCTGCCCCCCGTTTTGTGGCCTCGGCCCAAGCGAATTTGTAACGCGCTCCCAAACCAAGCAACCTCAGAGCTACCCCAGCATGACCACCAAGGACCCGATCAATATCGTTGGCACCACCATTGCGGAGAAGTACCGCATCGAGCGCCTGGTGGGAGAAGGCGGCTTCGCGGTGGTGTACCGAGCACAGCACACGATCTGGAATCAGCCGGTCGCGATCAAGTTCTTCAACGGCTTGTCTGCGGTGCCCGTGGACCAGCGCGATCAGTTCAAAGATCAGTTCATTCAAGAGGGCGCGCTGCTAACCGAGCTCAGCAGCCAGACCGCGAGCATCGTGCAAGCACGCGACGTCGGCACCTACACGTCGCCGGACGGCCAATGGATGCCGTACATGGTGCTGGAGTGGCTCGACGGCGTCGCGCTGGACGAGCTGCTCGACCGCGAACGCATCGAGGGCGCAGCGCCATGGTCCTTGGAACAAGTGAT
>DATCFJ010000632.1:0-5824 GCA_036509605.1 Polyangiaceae bacterium
AGTGTACGCCGACCTGCGGCCGCGGGGCGCTCGTACATCAAGAAACCTGCAC
Organism: Polyangiaceae bacterium; assembly: GCA_036509605.1. Classification (GTDB taxonomy): domain Bacteria; phylum Myxococcota_A; class Polyangia; order Polyangiales; family Polyangiaceae; genus PMG-095. The sequence continues at coordinate 53 of DATCFJ010000632.1, forward strand.
CGAGCGCTACTTGCGACGAAGGCTTCGGCGCAAGTAGCGGAGACGTACAGGGTTAGGACTGGGTCTTAGCGCACAACTGCGCACTGCCGATGAATGTCGGAAGTTTCCAATGCTTGCGCGACGGCGCACATCTTGCTACCGCATAGTGGTGGGACCCGTCTCGACTCGCATAGAAGAGCTGCGCCGTGAGCGCGGGACGTTGCTCATGGGAGTGCTCAACGTCACTCCGGATTCGTTCTTCGACGGCGGTCTCTTCAACGACGCGAGCGCGGCCGCTCGGCGGATCGATCAGCTCGTCCAAGACGGCGCCGATCTAATCGACATCGGCGGCGAGTCCACACGCCCTGGCGCCCCCGCCATCCCGGCCAGCGAGCAGATCGCGCGCCTCGAGCCCGCGCTGCGACACGCGCTGCAAACGGGCGTGTTGGTGTCGGTCGACACCGCGAGCGCAGAGGTGGCCCGGCACGCGCTGGGCCTCGGCGCCCAGCTGATCAATGACGTTTCGTGCCTGGCCGACGCAGGTCTTGCGCGAGCTTGCGCGGAATATGCGGCGCCGCTGATCGTTATGCACGCGCGCGGCCCCGCCGCAACGATGGCAGGCTTTTCGCAATACCCGGAGGACGGCTACGCCGACGTCGTCGAAGACGTGCGGCGTGAATGGCGGGGCGCGCGGGATCGCGCCGTCAGCGCCGGCATGTCGGCGAGCGACGTCTATTTCGATCCGGGTCTCGGCTTCGCCAAGAGCGCGCGCCAATCGTATGCGCTGCTCGCACAGCTCGCGTCGTTCAAGGGCGAAGGCGTCATCGTCGTCGGGCCGAGTCGTAAGTCGTTCATCGCCGCAGTCGACGGCACTCCGCCCGAGCAACGTCTGGGCGGCAGCGTCGCCGCTTGCCTGCTCGCAGCCGCGCGCGGCGCAGCCATCGTGCGCGTCCATGACGTGCGTGAGGTGCGTCAGGCGCTGCGCGTCGCAGCGGTCGTGGAGCGCGAATCCAGCCTGGGAGCCGCGCATGCAAGATAGCCTGCTCCGCTTCTTCGGTTCGCTCACGCTCGTGCAATGCCTGCGCGACTTGCTCGACATTTTCCTGGTTTACTACATCGTGTACCGCGCGCTGCTCGTGCTGCGCGGCACGCGAGCCATGCAAGTCGGCATGGGCTTGGCGATGGTGTTCGTGCTGTACATCGTCGCGCAGCTGCTGCAGCTCGTGACCGTGCTCAACATCATGGGCGCGCTGATCTCGAGCATGATCTTGATCATCGTGGTGGTGTTCCAGAACGACATCCGGCGCGGTCTGCAGCGCGTGGGTAGCCGCGCATGGTTCGGCGGCCTAGCGCGCTCGCAAGAGTCGAAGTTGATCGACGCCGTCGTGGAGGCCGCGACGGACCTCGCGCGTCACCGTATCGGCGCGCTCATCACCTTCGAGCAAGACGCGAACTTGGACGAGTTCGTGGGCGTGCACAAAGGGCATATCCTCGACGCGCAAGTCTCGCGGGAGCTGCTCGTCACGCTGTTCATCCCTGAGGGCGTGAACAAGCTGCACGACGGCTCGGTCATCATCCGTAATTATCGCATCGCCAAAGCCGGGGTGTTCTTCCCGATGCCCGAAGGCCGCGTGATGGACGACAGCTTCGGCTCACGCCACCGCGCCGCGCTCGGCATCACCGAAGAGACAGACGCGGTGGTCGTGATCGTCAGCGAAGAGCGCGGCACGATCAGCTTTTGCTTCAACGGTAACATCGCCTCCAATTTGGACGGGCTAAAGCTGCGGACCATGCTGGAAGCGATTTTCAGCCCGAAAGTGCGCAAAAAGAGCCGCAAAGCTGGCCCGCAATCGCCGCGCCAAGGCGCCGCAGAAGGCGCGCCGCTGTCTCGCCGCGCGACGGATTCTGTCGTTTCGCGCCGCTCGGGCGACGCTCCGGAGAGCACGCGCAACCCGCGCCGTCCGAGCGAGCCAGAGGTCCTGCATCCGCGCATCAGCTTGGCCGAGCCGCCCGATCCGTCGCCAGTGCGCCCACGAGTGCGCCCGACCAGCGACGCACCGCCGCCGCTTCGTCCGTCGCTCACTCCCCCGCCGCCGGTCGTGGTAGCGCCGCTGCGCACGCCAGTGACCACCAGCGCCGAACCGCGCGGGCGGCGCATCAGCGATCCCGAAATCAGCGACGACGATTCCTCGAACGACGGCGGTTCGCGCCAAAGTGAGCCCTGATGCTGGCATCTCTACTCGCTAGTGCGCTCGCTTGGCTGCGCGAATCCTTCACCGAGAACATCGGGCTCAAGGCGTTGGCGCTAACGTTCGCGCTCGGCCTGTTCGCGTTCCTGCAAGGCCAAACCGACGAACAGCAGCGCACCATCCCCGTGCCCATCGTGATGCGGTTGCCGCCAGAAAGCGCCGAGCGCGAGCTGATGACGCCCATCCCAGCCAGCATCCACGTGACCCTACGCGGGCCGGCGCGCGCCATCGATCGCCTGATACAAACCGGCGTCGTCCCGATCGAGATCGATCTCCGCGAAGGCCACCGCGACTCGATCAGCTTCGAGCCCAAAGCCTTCTCATTCCCGCCCGAAACGACGATCACCATCATCGATCCACCAAGCATCGATCTGGAGTGGGAAGACCTCGTAACTCGGCAAATCCCCATACAAGCTGCGATCACCGGACAACCCGCCGACGGCTACATCGTCAAAGGCGAGCCCGACGTCGATCCGACGCAACTCACCGTGCGCGGGCCGGTCAGCGTGATCGAAGTGATGCAGTTCGCGCGCCTGGCCGCCTTCGACGTCTCAGGCTTGAGTGAAGGCACGCATCGCCGCCGCATCGCGATCGACGCGCCCCCCGTTCGCGCGCGCTACATCGGCCCCTCCGCCGCCACCGTCACGGTCACCGTGACGCGCCGCGTGAGCGAAGCCAAATTCGAAAATCGCCCGATCGAAGTAGTCGGCGTCTCCGGCGCAGGCACCATACCGCAACGGGTCGACGTCACCGTCACCGGCGCCCCCGAAGTCATCCACGCCCTGCGCCCCGAACAAATCATCCCCCGCGCCGATCTCACCAAAGCCCCCAACATCGACCTAAAAAAGCACGGCTCCGCCGCCGTCAAAGTCACCGTCGAACTAGCCCACGCCGACGCCGAGCTCCAACCACCGAGCGTGACCGTAAAGTGGTAGTCGCGTCCCTCCCTTGGTTCTTGGGGGATTTGGCTTAGGGATTGGGTTGATGGTCACAGACTAAGTCGCATCGCGTCTCGGCAACGGGAGCGGCAGCGGCAGTGGGAGCGGCAACGGGAGCGCAGTGGCGGCGGGAGTGGGTGGCGCGCGCGTGAAGAGGACCCCAAATCCCCCAATCCCAAATCCCAATCCCGCTCCCGCTCCCCATCCCCCGCAGGCCCAATGCTGAGCACCCCCCAAGCATCCACCGGTCGAGGATGGCCGATTTTGCGGCCACAATTGGCCTGTTTTCGCAACCCAATTGCTGGGGATCCCCCACCATCTGCTCGCACGGAAGGGCTCTACTCGAAGTGCACCGCCAAGCGGCAACACCACGCTTCGCGCCGCGCGCTCTCAATTGGCCGAACCAGACCTTAACGGGTGCGCTCTGCGATCCCCTCGCGAAGCGCGAGATCGCGCTTTGTATGCAAAGTTCGTTTTGGGAGCGGGCGTGAGGCAGCTGGCCGAGCTCGTTGGGAGCGGCGTGACGCGATTGGCAACTCCGCTGGCGGAGTTGCGCGGCGGAACGCGACGCCGAAGGCTTTGACGGGGCGCGACGTATCGCGTGACCATCAATCAATTCTCGGGAAGCGATTCTCGGGCTCAGGAGGATTTGAGGGCTTCGTCTTGATTGACGTCGTAGTCGCTGTCGGGTTCGACGAAGATTTTTTTCATCTCGGGGACTTCGGCGCGGACACGCAGCTCGATGTCGTCGATTACGGTTTCGAGCTCCTCGAGCAGCATCTTGGGGCGAAAGCGCACCTTTAGGGCGAGGATTACGGCTTCGGGGCCTAGGTGCATGCTGAGAAATTGCGTCACCTTGAGCACGCCGGGGGTGGCTTCGATCACCCCCAGGGTGCGGCCCTGGACTTCGACGGTGACGCCTTCACCGAGCAGGAGGCTGCGCGTGTAGCGAGCGAGCAATACGCCGACGCCGCACAAGAGCACGCCGATCGCGATCGAGCCGATGGCGTCGGGGACGGCGCTGTGCGTGAGAGCGGAGATGCCGATAGCGACGAACGCGACGCATAAGCCGAAGACGGCTGCGGTGTCTTCGAGCAGGACGACGGGGATGGTTGGGTCTTTGCCGCGGAACAGAGATTCGAAGAAACCAGCGTTGCCCCGGCTCTTGTTGAACTCTTTGGAGGCGACGAAGAAACTGCCGCCTTCCATCAGCAGCGAGACCCCGAGCACGCCGAGCGGGATAAAGAGCGAGCCGTGCGCCTCTTCGCCGCCGGCCATCAGCTTGTGCACGCCTCCGTAGATAGCGAACACGCCGCCCAGGAAGAACAGTAGCAGGGCGACGATGAAGGCCCAGAAGTACGACTCCTTCTCGCGTCCCAGCGGATAGCGAGAGGGCATGCTTTGTTTGGCCAGGCTCATGCCGATCAGCAGCAGGCCTTGGTTGCCGGTGTCGGCGAGCGAGTGCACGCCTTCGGCTAGGATTGCCGTACTACCCGAGAGCCACGCGGCCACGAATTTTGCGACTGCGATACCGAGGTTACCTAGCAGCGCCGCAATCACGACCTTGTGCGCGTCGGATTTGGAGTGAGATTTCATGGCCCCGCACTAAGGAAAAGACGTCAGAGCACGGTCATGTCGATGCGCGAACGAGCATTCTCGAAGAACGACGACAGCGCCGCATTCAGGCGACGCGAAACGTACCAGCGCAGCAGCGCGGGGCGAATCGTATCGAACGGCGCGTCGGCGAAGGGCGTGCTGGTCGACTTGTGGAGACTGCGCAGCTCGGCAAGGCTGGGCTCGAGCATCGGCGTCACCATCCGGTCCAGGTACAAGCTGGCGCGCGCTTTTTGCTGCAAAAGGCGACCGAATTCGCGCTCGCTGATGCCTTCGGCGCGGCGCGCGTTGTCCAGCGCGTCCTCGCCGCCAGCGCGGTCACTGAGCATGCGATGCGCGAGCTCTGCTTGATGAGCAAGCTCTGCCGGCGTTGGCTCCGGCTCGATGCGCAACGTGCCGAGAATCGTCTCGGCGATATGCCGATCGAGAGCCGCCGTCACGTGGCGCTCGCGATACGGCGCGTCCCCGAGCGCCCCGCGATCCGAATCAGACAACGCTTCCAGCCGCGCCTCGAAGGAGAGCTGACGTTCGAACACGAAGCGCGGATGGCGCGCGCCGCCGGTTTCAGGCGACGCAAAGCGCACGACAGCGCGGTCGACCGGGACCGGATCGGCGCGCAGCGCACTCGGCAGCGCGCACGCGGCAAAGCACGCCGCAGCGGCGAGCCAACGCTTCATCGTGCAGCGGGACGTTTACGCGAAGACGGCGTGGCTTCGTCGTCGTCGGCCGCGGGCTTGGCCTCTGCGACTGGCAGCGCGGCTTCGGTGCCGGGTTGGGAGGGCAGCTCGCTGTCTGGATCACCCGAGTGGGCTCCGCCGTCTTGGCGGTGCGCGAAACCACGCGCGGCGCGGCGCGCCTTCACGAACTCCGCGAACGCAGTCACCTTCTCCAGATCGCGCGCGCCGAGCGTGTCGGCCAGCTCACGGAGTTGTTTCCGCAGGGCTTCGGCGCTGCTCTTGCGGCGCGCGCTAAGCACGTCCGCGGACGCGGCC